>JBGVRC010000047.1:0-6685 GCA_045128055.1 Candidatus Scatosoma sp.
AAGCTTTGGCAAAAGAAGGGGCAAAAGTAGCTTTGCTTGATATCAATTACGACGCGGCAAAACAGTATGCGGACGAAATCGGCGAAAACGCGATTGCCATTCGTTGTAACTGTTTGGATAAGGAAAGTATTATCCAAGCGAAAAAGGAAATCAACGAAAGCTTTGGCGCGGTAAACTTTCTTATCAACGGCGCAGGCGGCAACAATCCCAGAGCGAGCACGGACAACGAAACGATGACCCCCGATTTAGACGGCGTAAAGGACTTCTTTGCTTTGGAAGAAAGCGGCTTAAAATTCGTGTTTGACTTAAATATCACCAGCGCGTTTTTGGTGACGCAGGTATTCGCGCAGGATATGATTAAAACGGGCGGGAATATTATCAATATTTCGTCTATGAACGCATATAGACCGCTTACTAAAATTCCTGCATATAGCGCGGCGAAAGCGGGTATTTCCAACTTTACGCAATGGCTTGCGGTGCACTTTGCGCCCTGCAATATCCGTTGCAACGCCATCGCGCCCGGGTTCTTCGTAACCAACCAAAACAGAAGCCTTCTTTTCAACGAAGACGGAACGCCTACGGCGAGAACGGGCAAGATTTTGGCGGCTACGCCGATGAAAAAATTTGGCGAAATTTCCGACCTTATCGGCACGCTGATGTGGCTTGCGGACGATAACGCCAGCGGTTTTGTGACGGGTACGGTCATTCCCGTAGACGGCGGCTTCTCGGCATATAGCGGCGTATAAATATAAAAAATGCGGAGCAGGGTAACTTGCTCCCTTTTTTTATGATTACTATTGACTTTTTACGCGCGTAGTAGTATAATAATTACAATGGCGAAAAATTGGCATTATTTTAGGAGTAGACAGAATGACGTTGGGAGCAAAAATCAATCGGATAAACAATCGCCTTGCGCGGATCATTTCCTATTTCGTATGGGCGATTCCGCCGATAATCGTTGCGATTGCAATGCTTATCTTTTTTAAGACGAATAAATTTTATCCCTTTGGCGATATAACCCTTTCCTGGGGGGATATGGACCAACAAACCATACCCCTGCTCTTGGATTACAAGCGCATTTTATCGGGCGAAGAAGGCTTTTTCTTCAACACGAAAACGGCAGGGGGAATGAACTTCTACGGCGTGTTCTTTTTCTTTATTTCCAGCCCGTTTGCGTTCTTGGTCGTCTTTGTGGACGAAGCGAAAGTGGCGCTTTTCGTCAACGTGCTCGTGATGCTAAAAATGTGCGCCGCGGCGTGCGCTGCATCCGTATATTTCAATATAAAACACCCCAAACACCCTTTTTTGAACATAGCTTTATCCGTTTTATACGCCTACTCTGGCTATACGATGTATTACTACCAAAATATGATGTGGTTGGACGTAATGTGCTTGTTCCCGATGCTTTTGTGGGGCTTGGACTTGCTCAAAAAGGGGAATAAGTGGTTGTTTGTCGGTATGCTTTCCGCTTGCCTGTTCGCCAACTTCTACTTATGCTATATGATCGTCGTATTCTTGCTTTTGTACGTGTTCGTGTGGTTAGTTTTCACGAAAGATAAAAAATTCGCAATAAACTTTGCAATCAGCTGCTTGCTCGCAGCCCTGCTCACGGCAATCGTGTGGTTGCCGTCGCTTGTACAGTATATTTCTTCGGGGCGAAAAAGCTCGATTATAGACGGGTTGAAAACGTCTAAAATATTCGCGTCCCACCAAACGACGCTCCCGTCCATCTTCTCCGTGCTATTCCTGCTCCCGTTCGCGATTGCAGGACGAAACGCAGGGAATAACGAAGAAGAAAGCAACGACGGGAAAACCCGTTTTACCGTATTTTTGTTGAGTTTAGTCCCGATTGTTCTCGAACCCATCAACAAAATGTGGCAAACGGGCAGTTATATGAGCTTCCCCACCCGTTACGCTTTTATCCCCATTTTCCTTTGCTTAACCTTAGCGATGGATGGCTTAACCGCCCAACAAACCCAAGAAAAAGGGGACGAAAAACAAGGGGATTTTATCCAAAAGAGCAACCGCTCTTTTGCGGAAAAATTAAAAAAAGAAGCACCCAGGTACGCGTTGAGTGCAATTTTGCTTGCCTTTTCGATATGGTATTTCGTCTTTGCGGTAGACTATACGCGTGCGAATAGAACGACGATGGATCAATACGCCCATTCCCTTTGGGGAAACGCGGCTTCCTTCGAAGCGTTGCTCACCCTTTGCTCGATCGCGATCGCCATCGGCGTACTCTCTTTCGTGCTTTGGCGATTTCGATTTTTTAAACCCGTGCTCCTGTGGACAACCATAGCCGTTTTGGCGTTTTCCGAACTGTATATCGCGCCCACCGTATATATGCGCGGCGGCGCGCACTCCGTAGAACGGCATTTGCAAATTATGGAGCTTGCGGATAAAATCGAAGACGACGGGTATTACCGCGTGAAATCGGAAGCGGAATATTCGGGCTATGATTTCGACGCGAATATGATGGGCAGTCTTGGCTATAACGCGCTCGGACACTTCACGTCGCTCACCAGCGACAACTATATGACGGCGATGAAGCAATTTGGCTACACTTCCTACTGGATGGAAGTGGGAAACAGCGGCGGCACGGCGCTTTCGGACGCTTTGATGTCGGTAAAATATACGATAAAACGTAGCAACAAAGGCGGCACGGTATATCAAGGCGAAGCCTACGGAATATACGAAACGCCCTGCTATTTACCCTTGGGCATTATTTCGCAGGCGGATATTATTAAGGAATGGGAAAATTCGGACGGAGAGTATGCCCGCGCGGACTTCCAACAACGGCTTGCGGAAGATTTCTTTAACAATCCCGAAATCGTCAAAATTTGCGATATAGAAAACGCAACCTTGACGGACGTAACCTTGGAAAAGGACGAAAACGGCAAGTACGTTTTAACGCCTACCGCGTCGCAGGGACAAATTACCTTTACGCTCGATTTAGACGGCGAGCACACCTTATATTTCAATGCTTTTGACGAAAACAGCAACGCCTTAAACCAAGCGATAAACAAAAAATTCGCCGTCAAGACGTCGGGGTACAGCCTTTCGGAATATCCCACGCAAAAACGCAACGGCACCCTTTGTATCGGCAACAGAAAAGGCAAACAAACGCTCACGGCAACGATAAAAGAAAAGGTGAGCGTGTCCGACGTCAGCGTATTCGCTATCGACAACCAAGCCTTGCAGGAAGCGGTGTCGAAAACGCAAACGGTTGGCTTGGAAGCGGGGAAGAGCTCGTATTCGGGCAATTATACCGCGGAAAAGGACGAATGCGTATTCTTGTCCATAGCCTACGATGAAGGCATGTCTTTGCGTATCAACGGCAAAAAAGCTAAGCTTTACGAAGTCTACGACGGATTTACCGCCTTTTACGTAAAAGCGGGCGAAAACGATATTGAAATCACCTATACGTCGCCCGGGTTTGCGCTCGGCGTAGCGGTCAGCGCCATCGGCGCGGGGCTTTGCGCGGCAATTTGCGTGCTTTGGCTTTGGAAAAAACGTAGCCTTACCACGCCTAAGCTTTGCGACGAAATCGTGTATTACGGCTTGCTTTGCGTAGGCGTAGCCGTGATTGCGGTCGTTTATATCATTCCGCTTGTCCTTTGCGCGTTATAACGCTCGGATAAGAAAATTTGGAGAAAACTATGGATAACTTGGCACAAGAAAAGGAAGAAATCGCTTGCGAAAGCGCAGTAACGGAGCAAACGCAGGCAAAAATCAAACAGACGAAAAAGCAGCTATTTTGGGAAATTTTCCGCTTTTTGCTGGTTGGCGGGCTTGCGACGGTCGCCGACTATATTGTATTTTATTTATTCCGTCAATGGATATTCCCCGCGGGCTTGGTGGGGGATACTATGTCCTTGGTAATAGCCACGGCGCTCGGTTTTGTCGTGGGGCTTATCGTAAACTGGCTTTTATCCATCAGCTTTGTCTACCGTCAGGTGCAGGACGAAAAAGCGGCTCGTTCGAAAAAATCCTTCGTTATTTTTACGATAATCGGCGTGATAGGCTTGGGGATAACCGAGCTCGGCGTTTGGTTGCTGGTACAAAAAATTATCCCCGAATTTACCTTTTTGGGGGTAAAAGAATTCTTGTTGCCGTGGAACGAATGGGTTGCCAAAGTGGTTATGACCTGCATCGTTTTGGTCTTTAATTACGTCGGAAGAAAGCTTTTTATCTTCAAATCGTAAAATTTTTTGTGAAAATTTGAAAAAATCTTGCAAAAATTGTTGAAATCTTTAAAAAAATAGTGTATAATGGCAATGAACATAGAAGTTTTTTGGATTAGCGAATTGAGATGTGTTAAACTCCTTTTTTGATGAAGGGGAAAGAGCCGCAGCAGTTGCGGCTCTTTCCTTTTGTGGAGAACTCGTTATCAAAAATGACGCGAAGCCGCAAAAAATGCGAAGAATTGCGTATTGGAAAAATCTCTCTTTATCATAATATGATAAAAAGGGGGATTTTTTTTACACAAAGGCTTGACAAACAGATACGGCTTTGCTATAATGGTAGGCGTGGAAAAAGGGGACGACGCCCATTTTGACGAAGGTTACATAGGAGAAAGAACATGACAGGACGTATTCATTCATTTGAATCCTTCGGTACGGTGGACGGACCGGGTATCCGTTTCATCGTTTTTATGCAGGGCTGCCCTTTGCGCTGTCTGTATTGCCACAATCCCGACACTTGGTCGGGGGGCGGCGCGGAATATACGACGGACGAAGTTATCGAACGGGCGTTGAAATATAAAAACTATTTCGGCGACAAAGGCGGGATTACCGTTTCGGGCGGCGAACCGCTCGTACAAATCGATTTCGTTACCGAGCTTTTCACCAAATTAAAGAGCAAGGGCATACACACCTGCGTCGACACGTCGGGCTTTACCTTCCGCCCCGCGGACGCGGCTTGCGTAGAAAAACACGAAAAGCTGTTGCAGGTCACCGATTTGGTGCTTTTGGATATTAAACATATCGAAGACCAAGCGTGCAAAACCTTGACGGGACAAAGCAACGAAAACACCCTTGCGTTTGCCAAGTTTTTAAGCGAACGGGGCAAAAAAATGTGGATTCGCCAAGTCATCGTGCCCGGGTACACGGATGCGGACGAAACGCTCGAAAAAACCCGCGCGTTTATCGATACGCTCGCGACGGTGGAAAAGGTAGAAGTGTTGCCTTATCACACCTTGGGGGAATCCAAGTACAAAAATTTAGGTATGGAATATCCCTTGGTTGGCGTAGCTGCGCCCGATAAGGAAAAGATTGCAAAGGCAAAGCGTATCCTTTGCGAAGGCAGGTAAATATGGCTATCAACGAAAAGAATTATAGGGAAGAGCTGAAAGGGCTTTGCTGTGTGGAAATCAGCGGCGAATCCTGCGCCAACTGTCTTACCTTGATGCCCATTTTGCAAGAGCTTTGCGAGAATAGAAAGGAGCTTCGCCTGGTGCATATAGAAGCGGACTATTCGACGCTCGTGCTGATGGAAGAATGGGGGGTAGCGAAAGTACCCACGATTTTGCTGATGGAAGACGGCGAAATTTTTGCCCGCTGTTCGGGCTTTCAGCCGGAAGAAATTTTAGAGCTTTGGTTGGACGCAATGCTGGAAGGGCATTTGGCGAAAAAATAAATTTGAAAACATCGTTGCGCGCGTGTTTAAACGCGTAAAAACGTGTTGATATATAATTAGGATTAAATATTATTTATAGGAGTAAATATTATGATGCAATACAAAGGTTGGGAAGGATTCGTTCCCGGTAAATGGTGCAACGACGAAATAGACGTGCGTGACTTCATTCAGCACAACTATACGCCGTATGAAGGCGACGCAGCGTTCCTTGCGCCCGCAACGGAAGCTACGAAAAAGCTTTGGGAAATCGTATGCGATCTTTCCAAAAAAGAACGCGAAGCAGGCGGCGTTTTAGACGCAGATACGTCCATCGTATCCACGCTTACTTCCCACGGCGCAGGCTATTTGGATAAAGACTTAGAAAAAATCGTAGGCGTTCAAACGGACGTACCTTTCAAGCGTTCGTTGCAACCCTTCGGCGGTCTTCGTATTTCCGAAAGCGCTTTGCAGCTTTACGGCTACGAACTCGATCCTTCCGTAAAAGAAATCTTCACGAAATATCGTAAAACGCACAACGAAGGCGTATTCGACGCATACACGCCTGAAATGAGAGCGGCTCGTTCCGCGCACATCATCACCGGTCTTCCCGACGGTTACGGCCGTGGCCGTATCGTAGGCGACTACAGACGTGTTGCGCTCTACGGTGTTGACTACCTCATCAAGAGAAAGGAAGCAGATAAGCTCGCTATCAACGGCGATATGACTCCTGAAAGAGTACGCGACAGAGAAGAACTTGCTGAACAGATCAAGGCTTTGAAGGCTTTGAAGGAAATGGCAAAGATCTACGGTTGCGACGTATCGAAGCCCGCTGAAACCGCTCAGGAAGCAATTCAGGCATTGTACTTTGGTTACCTTGCGGCAGTTAAGGATCAGAACGGTGCTGCAATGTCCATCGGTAGAAACACCACCTTCCTTGATATCTACATCAAGCGTGACCTTGACAAGGGGATCATCACCGAAACCGAAGCGCAGGAATTCATCGATCATTTCATCATGAAGCTTCGTATCGTGAAGTTCATGAGAACGAAAGAATACAACGAACTCTTCT
>JBGVRC010000048.1:0-4687 GCA_045128055.1 Candidatus Scatosoma sp.
ACCCAAGAAGGGGAATTAAAGAGAGTATTTTATATGCTCGATTCCAACGGTTGCGGCGCGGCAAGCAAGGCTTCCTTGGCAAACGGACATACCAAGACGAGCGCGGGCTTTGGCAACGACCAAATTCAATGGTATACGCAAAGTATGCAAGCGGTGAAGGAAGAATATCCCGAAGCAAAGCTTTCGATGGCGTTCCATATCCAAATCTCGGCGTTTGAAAATGCAATGGCGCAGTACGGTTATAATTCATCGACGATAAAAAGCAATCCCATCAATTTGGATACGATGGACGAAGCGAAAGCAAACGGTGATTTTGGCTATATCGGCAGGTCGGCGAAAGGACCTTGGGATAGCGATGGTAAGGTATGGAATACTATTAAACAAAACGGCGTAGACTCCGTTTTCGTCGGGCACGAGCACTGCAACAGCGCGTCGATTGAATACCAAGGCGTGCGCTTGACCTACGGACAAAAGAGCTCTACGTTCGATAGATATAACCGTTTGCAAACGGACGGTACGATTAAGGATTCCAACTCGACGAGCGCGGGTACGCCGATTATGGGTGGTACGTATATCAACCTTTCCCAAACGGACGGCGCGATTGTGGGCGCGGGGCATTATTTGTACGACGAAAGCTTGGGTTATGAAAAACCCGAAGGCGGCGAAGGCGGCGAAAGCGGCAAAATCACCATCGATAGTATTCCCGAAACGGCTACGGTGACGGAATTGGATTTCAACGATACCGATTTTAATACCACGGTTACGACTTCTACCATTTCTACGATGAAAACGAGCAAAGTTGCGGATACGCAAAACGTTCCCGAAGGCTTTACGGGGAACGTACATAGTAAAACCACGAATAATTTTGCTTGCGTAGGTATGGCGTTTGACCAAACGCTGAACGCGGACAGATTGTTAGCTGTGTTTGTAAAAATGTACGTGAGCGAATATACCGTAACGGCAGGAAAATCGCCCTTGCTTCGTATTTATAACAGCACGCAAAACAGTATTTTAATCGAAAAATCTTACGCGGAGCTTGGCGGCAAGACGGGTGAATGGGTATACGTGGATATTTTGGATATGATAAAGGGCGCAAGCGGTATCGTGACGGGCGGAAAAGTTGCTCCGTTCACCTTACTGTATCGCTTCTACGGCGACAGCGAAGGTACGATATTCTTCGATTCGTTGACGGTCGTATCCAACGGCGATCCCTATACCTTTGATGAAAAGCAAGGAAACGTCGAAACGGTACGCGGCGCGGAATACACCGTGCATACGCTCGATGAATTTGAAGGGGCTGGCGGTACGCTGGAAGGCGGCGGCACGAAGTTCTTGGCTCTTAACGAAGACAGCTACTCGATTAAGTTCTCGTTGACGCCTGAAACGTACGGCGGAACGTTTGGCGTTTACGCGTACAACAGCGAAGAAAAGCCTACGTCGGGGATAGCGGTGTTTATCACGCGTAACCGTGTTTCCATCGTGACGGCAAACGGCTCGGTATCCGTGGCGGCGGGCAAGACGCACGAAATCGAAGTGGGTTTTGTCAGTCTGCACAACGGCAACACTGCGTACGTATTCGTCAAGATAAACGGCAAGCTTGTCGCTTGGGAGCTTATCGACGTGTATGGGAAAACGCCCGGGAATTTGGCGTTGACGTCTACGAAGAAAACGGACTCGTTTGAATTATCGTAAAAGACAGCGTAAGGAGATACGTTATGAAGCAATGGTATAAAGGAGTGTATCGTCGCAATTTGGTGGATATGCACATAGCCGATTGGGACGAAGCATTTTTAAGTCAGTTTAACGCCGACGAATATTATAACAATTTGGTGACGGCGAAGATACAATCGCCGATGATTTATTTGCAATCGCATACGGGGCTTTGTCATTACCCTACGAGATCGGGAAAGACGCACGAATTTTTCAAAAAAAATCCCCGCATTTTAAACGAGCTGATTGAAAAATGCCAAAAGGGCGGAATGAAAGTGGTCGGTTATTACAGCCTGATTTTTAATAATTGGGCTGCGGATACCCATCCCGAATGGAAAATGGTGGACGTAGACGGCAAGGAATGGCGCGAATACGGTCAGCGTTATGGGCTTTGCTGTCCGAATAACCAAGACTACCGCGCTTTCGTCGTAACGCAAATGCAAGAAATGGCGGAGCTTTTCCCCACGATGGACGGTATTTTTTACGATATGCCCTATTGGGAAGTGGTTTGTCATTGTCCGTCCTGCAAAGCGCGCTGGGAAAAGGAAGTCGGCGGCGAAATGCCGAAAAAGCTGGATTGGAAGGACGAGAAATGGAGAATTTTCGTCAGAAAACGCCAAGAATGGATGGCGGATTTCGCGATGTTTGCAAGTTGCAAATCAAGAGAATTTTTGCCTTTCGCTACGTGTGAATTAAATTTTGCGGCGGGGATTGCCTGCGATTGGCTGGCGGGCTCTACGGAAGGTATCAACGAAGCGTGCGAATTTACGGGCGGGGACTTGTACGGCGATTTGTACAACCACTCGTTTACCTGTAAATATTATTACGGCATCACCAAAAATCAGCCCTTTGAGTATATGACCTGCCGTTGTAATAAGCTTTTGCGCGAACATACCATTTCCAAGCCCGAAATCGATTTGGAAGCGGAAGTTATGTTGACGGCGGCGCATCACGGCGCTTCGCTTATCATCGACGCGATAGACCCCGTAGGTACGCTGGATTCCCGTTCGTACGATAGGCTCGGCAATGTGTTTTCTAAACAGCTCCCTTACGAAGCGTATATGGACAAAGGGGAGCTGTATGCGGAAACGGGGGTGTATTTCGACAGCTGGACGCAATTTTCTTCCGACGGCAAAGCGTACAACAAACAATGTGCCATCAACGCGGCGAGAACGCTTATGGAAAACCATATTCCCGTCAAAGTTGTCGCAAACGGCAATATGGAAAATTTATCGCAGTATCAAATGATTATCGCGCCCGCTTTGGAAGATTTTAACAACCCGAATATTTTGAAATTCGTCGATTACGTAAAGCAGGGCGGTACGCTCTATCTTTCGGGGAAATCGGACGCTCGGCTGATTAAAGAATTTTTCGGCGGCGAAATTGTCGGCGAAACGTACGGGGACAGTCCCTTCCCGCGGATTTGGAAAGGGTATATCGAAGTGCAAGCCTACGTAGCGCCTACGGACGAGAAATATAAGGGATATTTCGGCGATTTCAACGACAAATATCCTATGCCGTTTATCTATAAATTGCCGATTATGGAAAATTATCAAGGGGACGTCAAGGCGCAAATCGTATTGCCCTACACCGATCCCGACGACAACGGCGTTTACGCCGCCATTCACTCCAACCCGCCCGCAAAAGCAACGCAAATGCCTGCGATTATCGAAAATAGCTACGGCAAGGGTAAGGTGATTTGGAGCGCGGCTACGATTGAAAACGACGAAAGAGAAAACTTTAAAGAAATCTTTAAAGAAATCGTTTTGGCAAACACGCAGCGGAAAGTGAAAGTCCAAGCAAGCAAATACGTAGAAACCATTTTGTTTAAGGACGGGGAAGATTATTATATCAACCTTTTCGACTTGAATTTCGCTTCGGATATTGTCGAGCGCAAGTTTGCTTTGTCCGTGGACGGCGAGTACGAACTGTTGGATTTGTTGGACGGAACGCCGATTGCGAAGAAAAACGGGCAGTTTGTCGGTAGCTTTGAAAAATACCGTTGGTTTGTTTTAAAAAGGAAATAATATGGACGCAAGAAAAGTTGGAAACGCAGCGCAAATCCGCTTCGCGCAAGAGATTATTATTGCGGATAAACGCTGTATATGGGTGCAAAACGGGCAATTAGAAGCGTTGTTTAATAAAGACAACGCGCTGGATATCGTGTGGGTGAAATATAAAGGCGTCAATCTTTCCTTTTTAAGTAAAAACGGGTTGAACGACGGGCAAAGGGATTTCGTCGGCAACTTTGAAGGCGGATTTTTATACACCTGCGGTATGGATAATATTTCGGGCTGTGTGGACGGTAAACCGATACACGGTAGCTTGCATTATAAAAAATGCGACAACGGGTACCCCTATGAAAAGGACGGAATTATCTACGTTTGCGGCGAAGTAAAGGAAACGGCTTTGTTTGGCAAAAATCTTTGCTTAAAGAGATGCTTTGCGGTGTCTAAAGACGGCGTTACGTTGTCTGACACGGTGGAAAATTTAGCGTTTACGGCTACGGAATACGTGTTTTTGTATCATTTTAACTACGGCTACCCATTCTTAGACGAAGGCTTGGAAATGGATATTCCCGCGATACAAAGCGAGCCTTTAACCAAGGTCGCGGAAGAAAATAAGGGAGATATGTTCCGTATTACTTCGCCTGTGGACGGCGGGGACGAGCACGTGTATTATCATACCTTAAAGGAAGGGAAGGTACGTCTTACCAACCCTGCGTTGGGTATTACGGCGCAAATGGAATACGATTTGCAGGATTTTCCTATAACGCTGGAATGGAAGAGTATGATAAGCGGGGATTACGCGCTGGGTATAGAACCGTCGCTGTCCCGTTTCGACACCTTTAAAATGCGGAGTTTGCAACCGAAGGAAAAGAAAAATTATATTATAAAAATAAAATTTCAATAAGGAGAAAACGAAGATGAAATTAAGTGAAAAATTGTTTAAAGAAGGCAACGGGATTTTGCGTTTG
>JBGVRC010000049.1:0-2935 GCA_045128055.1 Candidatus Scatosoma sp.
GTATTTCTTAACTACTTCTTTCGCGTCTTCCGTCGTACCGACTACGCGGACGTCGTAAATACGTTTTCCTAAATAGCGTTCGTCGTCTTCCAAAATCCCTATTGCGCGGTAGCGGCTCTTTTCATCGAAAGCCATACTGCGGATAAGGGTAAAGGCGTTGTGGTTATAACCCACTACCAAAATACGCTTTTTCTTCGTAAACAAATTGTTGCACAACGAACGGAGCGCCCTATAACCGCGTTTTGAAAAACGGGTCACCGCCAACCAACAAAATGCCAAAAGACAAAATGCAACCACGATCCCCAAAGCAATTTTATGCGACGCTGCGAACATATCCCCTGCAATCAACGCGAAAAGGAGATTGGCTACGCCCAAAATTGCGGAAACGCCTACGATGCGTACGCCTTCGGGAAACCCCACCGAAGCGTAGAGTATGTTATACAGCCTAAATATCAAAAGCAAGGCAATCGTCAAAACCGTGTTGCTGATTGCCCATATCAATACGATATTTGAAAATTTGGGAGCTTTGTCCCCCCACAACGAAATTAAAAAATAAGAACCGATTGCCGCTAAAAACATCCATACGATATCGCCTACGCAAAGCACCCAGCGCTGGAACATCGTTTTTTTGATTTTTCTACAAACGTCCGCCATAATTTCCCCTACTTGCCTTTTTTGTATGCACCATACTTAATGATTATATCATTAAATACGTTGTTTGTCAAGTATTTTTTTTAATTCCTTTACAAATCCCTGATTTGTCGGCAATCGCGCCGATTATATATTCGGCGTACGCCTTAGCTACATTGTAACCCGTCGCGTTTTCCAAACCTTCGAAAAAGGCGTTGGAATTCACTTCGCAAACCAGCGGTCCGTTCTCTCCAAACAGTAGATCTACCCCGCAATAATCCAACCCGAGCGCATTTGCCGCCCGCTCCGCCGCTTGCGCATATTCTTTCGGTAAGTCGAATATTTTACCTTTGCCACCAAGTTCGATATTCGAACGGAATTCTCCGTCCTTCGCCACCCTTTCCATTGCCGCAACCGCTTTACCGCCGATAACGAGCGCGCGAATGTCCCGTCCCGCCGATTCCTGCACAAAGGCTTGGTAGCAATGCGGCTCGCGTATACATTCGTTGGCGAGCTTTTCAAGCTCTTGTCTATCCTTTGCTAAGCTGACGCCCGCGCCAAACGAGCCGTAGCTTTTTTTAACGACGATTGGATAAGAAAGTTCTTTTTCAACGCCTTGCAAAACGGCGGGATTTACCCTTGCATTCGGCGTATAACATAAGGGCGCGGGAATGGTTTTTACCATCTTTACCCCCGCGTTTTTCAGCGCCAAATAGGTAAGCGTTTTATCGTCGCAAATCTCTATTGCGCTTGCACTGTTGAAAAGGCGTAAACCCTGCTGTTCCAAGGCTTTGCCGAGATATTTATCCTTGTCGAGATATACGGCAAAAGCGTACTCTTTTTCTAAGCGTACTGACGCGTTTCCGTCTTCGTCTATCACGGCGAAAACTTCTCCGTTTTTCACGACGTCCGTTTCACAGCCGAGAGCGCGAAGCTCCGTGGCTATCCGCTCCGCTTGGCGTATAAATTTTTCACCGTTGGGATAGGCGTTGATGATAATAAGACCTTTCACAATGTTTCTTCCTTTTCGTGATTGTATGAAAAAGGGCGAGTGTTCGCTCGCCCTGAAAATATTGACGTTTAGGATTCTACGCGAATGACGGCGCAAACGGAAGATTTTTGCAAAGCGTTGATTTTTGCCACCGCTTTCTTGATTGCGTTTTCGTTTGTTTTGTGCGTAATAATAACTACGGGGATATGCTGTTCGCTTTCCTTTACTCCCTTTTGCGCAACCGCTACGATGGAAACGCCGTTCTTTGCAAAAATGTCGCAAATCTTCGCCAAAACGCCCGTTCTGTCTTCTACCGAAAGACGAACGTAGTACGCGCTGTAAAAATCGGACACGAATTTCGTACCCTTTTCCGCAGTCGCTTTGTTTCTAAACGTGGAATATTTCACGTCGCTGTGCGTAGCGGCGTAAATTACGTCGGAAACCACCGCGCTTGCCGTAGGCAACGCGCCCGCGCCCCTACCGTACAACATTACGTCGCCCACAGCGTCGCCCGTTAAGTATACGGCATTAAACGAATCGTTTACGCTTGCCAAAGGATGGCTGTTGGGGATAAACGTGGGGTGTACGCGCGCTTCAATGCCTTTTTCGGTATTTTTACCGATTGCAAGCAATTTAAGGGTATAGCCAAGCTCTTTACCATTCGCGATGTCCTGCTCGCTAATTTTGCTGATCCCTTCGCGGAAAATGTTGGTGTAAGGCACTTTGGTGTGGAATGCCATCGACGACAAAATAGAAAGCTTATACGTAGAGTCGAAAGCTTCTACGTCGTTGGTGGGGTCAAATTCCGCATAGCCCAAGCGTTGCGCTTCTTTCAAAGCTTCCGCGTAGTCCGCGCCTTCGTTTGCCATTTTGGTTAAGATATAGTTGGTCGTGCCGTTGACGATACCCATCATCGTTTGCACTTCGTTGGCTTGTACGCCGTCCAAAAGCGTACGAATAATAGGCACGCCGCCTACGCAGCTTGCTTCGTAATACAAACCGCAACGGGTGCGTTTTGCCAATTCTTCCAATTCGTGAGAGTATTTACAAATCAACTCTTTATTCGACGTAACGACCGTTTTTCCGTCGCGGAGCGCCGCCATAACGAAAGCTTTTGCAACGCCTACGCCGCCAATCGTTTCGACAACTATGTCCACGTTGGGATTTGCAACCACTTCTTCAATGCTTGCCGCGCGGAGTTCTTGGGGGATACCCAACTCGTCTAATCTCGCAACATTTTTATCCAAAACCATTTCTACCGTTAAATCGATTTGTTGCGTTTTTAAATAAAAATCGTGATGATCGACAATCGTT
>JBGVRC010000050.1:0-22551 GCA_045128055.1 Candidatus Scatosoma sp.
ACATAACGCGACCGGGTTTTACGACTGCTACCCAGTATTCTACCGAACCTTTACCAGAACCCATACGCGTTTCAGCGGGCTTCTTCGTAATAGGCTTGTGGGGGAAGATGTCAATCCATACCTTACCGCCACGCTTGATGAATCTCGTCATTGCGATACGGGCTGCTTCGATTTGGTTGGATTTGATCCAGCCAAGTTCTTCGGATACAAGACCGTATTCGCCGTATGCGATTACGTTACCCTTCGTAGCCTTACCCTTCATCGTACCGCGATGTTGTCTACGTCTTTTTACTCTCTTGGGAATTAACATTACTGTTCGCCTCCTTGTGCCTTCTTAGCGCTCTTGATAACTTCGCCCTTGTAGATCCAGCACTTAACGCCGATCATACCGAACGTGGTGTGCGCTTCAGCAAAGCCGTAATCGATATCTGCGCGAAGCGTTTGAAGGGGAATAGAACCTTCGTGATAGCTTTCGCTTCTTGCGATTTCAGCGCCGTCAAGACGACCGCTTACCATCATTTTGATACCCTTTACGCCTGCTCTCATCGAGCGGCCGATAGCTTGCTTCATGCAACGTCTGAAAGACATACGCTTTTCAAGCTGAGCAGCAACGCCTTCTGCTACGAGTTGCGCGTCGCAATCGGGCTTTCTTACTTCCGTAATGTTGATGCTGACTGCTTTGCCGTTCGTGAGCTTTGCAAGGTCTTTCTTGATAACGTCTACTTCCGCGCCGCCTTTACCGATGATAACACCGGGACGAGCCGTGTAAATGCTTACAACGATTCTGGAAGCTGCTCTTTCAATCAAAATCTTGCTGATTGCCGCTGCGTAGTACTTCTTCTTCAAGAACGTACGGATTACGTTGTCTTCTTTAAGGAATTTGGAGAATTCTTTTTTATCTGCATACCAAGTGGTGTTCCAATCTTTGATAACGCCGACTCTTAAACCGTGAGGATTAACTTTCTGTCCCATGTTATACTTCTCCTTCCAATTTCTTTACGTCCAAAATAACGGTGATATGGCTCGTTCTCTTCAAGATTGCGTGCCCTCTACCTTTCGATACAGGTTGCATTCTTTTAAGCATTTGACCGCCGTCTGCGAAGCATTCTGCTACGTAGAGATCGTTCTTATCCATACCCATGTTATTTTCTGCATTTGCCGCTGCGGACATAAGAACTTTCTTAACCGCAAGCGCGCTGCCGTTTACACTGTAATCGAGAATCGCTTTCGCTTCTTTGTAATCCTTTCCACGAATCAAAGCAAGTACCGTTCTTACTTTGTAAGGCGAAACTCTGATATATTTAGCAACTGCGTAAGGGCGCTTTTCTCTTCTTTCTGCAACCCTTTCCGTCTTTTTCTTCATATTACTTGCCATTATCTTTTATCTCCTTTCACCTATTAGGGTTTGGTCGTTTTCGCCGTGTGGCCGTGGAAGGTTCTGGTAGGTGCGAACTCACCGAGCTTGCAGCCGATCATATCTTCCGTTACGTATACGGGAACGTGCTTACGTCCGTCATATACAGCAATCGTGTGACCTACGAAATCGGGGAAAATGGTAGATGCTCTCGACCAGGTCTTAATAACTTTCTTTTCGTTCGCAGCGTTCATAGCCAAAATACGGCTCATGAGCTTCGCTTCGACGTAAGGTCCTTTCTTAACGCTTCTTGACATTTTTCAATCCTCCGATTAGTTGATTCTCTTAAGAATGAACTTGTTGGTTGCATTCTTCTTCTTTCTCGTCTTATAGCCGAGAGCGGGTTTGCCCCAAGGGGTCAAAGGACCAGCGTGACCGATGGGAGACTTACCTTCACCACCGCCGTGAGGGTGGTCAACAGGGTTCATAACCGAACCTCTTACTTCGGGTCTCAAACCAAGGTATCTTGCTTTACCTGCTTTACCAAGGGAAACGAGTTCGTGGTCAACGTTACCAACCTGACCGATGGTTGCGCGGCACTTCAAGAGAATGTATCTCATTTCGCCGCTGGGCATACGGATGGTTGCATACTTGCCTTCAACAGCCATGATTTGCGCGGAGATACCTGCGCTACGAGCAATCTGGCCGCCCTTGCCGGGGGTAAGTTCGATGTTGTGTACCATCGTACCTACGGGGATGTTTTCAAGGGGAAGGGTGTTACCAACTTTGATGTCTGCATTAGGTCCGCTCATAACCTTGTCCCCTACGTTCAAACCAACGGGTGCAAGGATGTACGATTTAACGCCGTCAGCGTAAACCAAGAGCGCGATGTGCGCGCTACGGTTGGGGTCGTACTGAATGCTTTGAACCGTTGCGGGGATATCGTCCTTCAATCTCTTGAAGTCGATGATACGATACTTTCTGCGGTTACCGCCGCCGATGTGTCTCGTAGTGATTCTACCCATGTTGTTACGACCGCCGCTGTGGCGTTGGTCGTGCATAAGGGATCTTTCGGGCTTTGCGCCGGGCGTCAAGTCATCGTTGGTTAATACCGTTACGAAACGACGACCAGCCGACGTGGGTTTATACGATTTAATAGCCATTTTCTTTTTTCTCCTCCATTAAGTCAAAGAATCGAAGAATTCGATGGACTTGCTATCCGCTTTAAGCGTAACAATCGCTTTTTTGCGGTCAGGCGTGTAACCTTCGTTTCTGCCCATTCTCTTCAATTTGCCCTTACGGGTAACGGTGTTTACGCTTGCAACCTTAACGCCGAAAAGCTTTTCAACCGCCAACTTGATTTCCGTCTTGTTCGCGTCGTTCTTTACGATGAACGTGTACTTCTTATCAGCGATACCGTCATAACCTTTTTCGGTAAGAACGGGTTTCAAAATGATATCTTCTGCAAACATTAGCCATTTACCTCCTGGAATTTCTCAACCGCAGCTTTCGTCATAACGATTTGCTTGTTGACAACCACTTCGTACGTGCTGAGCTGCTCAAGGGGCAACGTAGCGATGCAAGGAAGGTTTGCCGCCGCGCGGATTACGTTTACGTCGTCGTTATCCATAACAACGAGCGCCTTGTTCAAACCGAGCGCCTTTGCAAACGCTGCCATTTCTTTCGTCTTAGGTGCGGAAACGCAAAGCTCGTCCACAACAACGAATTCGCCGTCAGCAACTTTCTTGGAAAGAGCGGACAAAAGCGCAGCTTTCTTTGCTTTTGCGTTCATCTTCTTGGAGAAGTCGCGGGATTTGGGTGCGAATACTACGCCGCCCTTAATCCATTGAGGAGCGCGGATGGAGCCTTGACGAGCACGGCCCGTGCCTTTTTGTCTCCAAGGTTTGATACCGCCGCCGCGAACTTCCGTTCTCGTAAGCGTGGATTTCGTGCCCTGTCTTTCGTTAGCAAGACGCGTTACGATTGCTTGATGAATCAACGGTTCGTTGTATTCTACTGCGAATACGTTATCGCTCAATTCGATGCTACCGACTTCGGAGCCTTTCATATTTAATACTTTAATAGCCGCCATTGTCTTCACTCTCCTTATTTGCTCTTAACGCTGTCCGCAATGGTAACGATGCTACCCTTGGGTCCGGGAATCGCACCCTTGATGAGGATTGCGTTTCTGTTCAAGTCTACGCGTACAACTTCGAGATTCTGAATCGTTACGTTGTCCACACCGTATTGACCTGCGAGATGCTTGTTTTTGAAGACTCTCGAAGGGGAGCTGATGGGACCCATAGAACCAGGTTCTCTGTGCACGGGGCCAGTACCGTGGGTCATCTTCAAGCGGTGTTGATTCCACTTTTTGATTACACCCGTGAAACCGTGACCTTTCGTCACGCCGGATACGTCTACTTTATCCCCTGCAGCGAACACGTCTGCTTTGAGTTCGTCGCCTACGTTGAAAGTTTCAGCATTTTCTACTCTGATTTCTTTCAATACCTTATGAGGTTTTACGCCAGCCTTTTTGAATTGACCGAGTTCGGGCTTCGTGAGCGCCTTTTCGTTTACTTCGATGAAGCCAAGCTTCAACGCTGCGTAACCGTCGTTTGCTACCGTCTTCACTTGAACGACGGGGCAAGGACCTGCCTCTACTACCGTGACGGGGATCATCTTCCCGTCTTCTGCAAAGATTTGGGTCATCCCAACTTTGCGACCGATGATTGCTTTATTCATTGATAAAGTTCACTCCTTATAGTTTTTTATTTCTCGAATACCTTTGAAAGTATTTCTCGGCAAAATTTGGTGATTAGAGCTTAATCTTGATGTCAACGCCTGCGGGAAGGTGAATGGAATCAAGAAGCTTTGCGTTGGGGGAATAGATGTCGATGATTCTCTTATACGTTCTCATTTCGAACTGTTCGCGGGAATCCTTGTACTTGTGGGGGGAACGAAGGATCGTGATGATTTCTCTTTCCGTGGGAAGGGGAATGGGACCGCTGATCTTCGCGCCGCTCTTCTTCATCGTTTCAACGATACGGCTTGCCGCTTCGTCTACGAGTTCGTGGTCGTATGCCGCCAACTTAATTCTGATTTTTTGTACTGCCATGTTGTTACTCCTTTTAGTTTATACTAACAATTTATTTTGCCGTGTCAACCTATCCGTGTGTATCGAGTCTTTTGCAAAATAAAAACACTCATGTTTTTCCCGAGCGTTTTTTCGCAAAGCCTCGGTTAGTCGCAGGAATCGAGTTCCCACTTTTGTCAACGGAAATTATCTGCCAAAGCGGCTTTAAGCCTTGGATTTACAGTAACTTCCCGTCTCAACCCATACACGCGTTTTTACACAGCCTAATTATAATATCACATTCGTCAATACGGTGTCAAGCATTTGAACGCAATTTTTTTAAATTTTTTTAACTTTTTTTGGAAAAGATTTTCCCGACCTTTTATTCCCCTTTTTTAAAGAAAATATACCTGCCTTTTTACGCTTATTATTATATATAAATATATAGGAACGCGCGCGCGAGAAAAGCGCAAAGAAAAACGCCCTACCGAGCGTTCATCTATGCAAAACAAAACGAACAAAGCCGCGACGATTTCTACCGCGCGGGTATGTCATCGTCGGGCGCTCCGTTCTCATCAAAAAGCCAAACGCGCTTATTTGGCGTTCTTTTCTTTAAATCTCGCTTTCGCGCGAAGCTCGCTATCCAAAATACGCTTTCTGATACGCAAGGATTTGGGCGTAACTTCCAAAAGCTCGTCGTCGGCGATAAATTCTAAACATTCTTCCAAGCTCATCTTGCTTACGGGCACAAGCGTCAACGCGTCGTCGCTGCCCGAAGAACGGGTATTCGTCAAATGCTTGGTCTTACAAACGTTGACGTTGATATCGTCCGCAAGGTTGGTGTATCCAACGACCATGCCTTGGTACACGGGCGTACCGGGCGTGATAAACAAGTTTCCCCTGCCCTGCGCGTTAAACAACCCGTAGGTAACCGCTTCACCCGTTTCAAACGCCACAAGCGAACCGGTGTTTCTGCGTTGCATATCCCCTTTATACGGCTCGTAGGAGTAGAAAATAGTATTCATAATCCCTTGCCCCTTGGTATCCGTCAAAAACTCGCTCTTATAACCGAACAAGCCGCGGGAAGGCACGGTAAATTCCAAACGCATACGCGTACCGATAGCCGTCATTTGCACAAGCGTACCCTTTCTGTTACCCATAGCGGAGAACACGGGCCCCGTCATATCTTCGGGTACGTCCGCAAGGAAACGCTCGATGGGCTCGTGACGAACGCCGTCAATATCCTTATACAATACCTTAGGCGTAGAAACTTGGAATTCATATCCTTCTCTACGCATCGTTTCAATCAAAATGGAAAGGTGCATTTCCCCCCTGCCGCAAACACGGAAGCTGTCCGCGTATTCAGTGTCGTTTACACGCAACGAAACGTCACGAAGCAGCTCTTTGTACAATCTATCGCGGAGCTGACGAGAAGTAACGAATTTCCCTTCCTTGCCCGCAAACGGGCTGTCGTTGACGGAGAAAGTCATCTCCACCGTCGGATCTTCGATTTTTACAAACTGCACGGGTTCTACCTTGGACGTTTCGCACACCGTATCTCCGATGCTCAAACCGTCAATCCCCGAGAACATAACGATGTCCCCCGCCTGCGCGCGTTCTACCTGCACCCTTTCCAAGCCTTCGATTTGATAAAGGTTGGCAATTTTGCAGTTGGTACGCACTTTGTCAGGTTCATTATAATTACAAAGCACAACGGGCTCATTGGCGCGAATGACGCCGCGTTCAATTCTGCCAATCCCGATTCTGCCGACAAATTCGTTGTAGTCAATACACGAAACAAGAAGCTGACCAGGCCCTTCCACGTCCATTTCCATAGGCGGAATGGTTTGCAAAATGGTATCGAACAAGGGATTGAGATTTTCTTCCTGCTTATCAGGCGTAAGCGAAGCCGTGCCCTGTCTGCCGCAGCAGTAAACGATAGGGCTTTCCAACTGCTCGTCCGTAGCGTCCAAATCCATCATCAAAAGCTGCATTTCTTCTACGACTTCGGCAATACGCGCGTCGGGTCTATCCACTTTATTGATTACGATAATCGTTTTTAAACCCAAAGACAACGCTTTTTGCATAACGAAACGGGTTTGGGGCAAAGGTCCTTCCGCCGAGTCCACAAGGATAATCGCGCCGTTTACCATCTTCAAAACGCGTTCCACTTCCCCCGAAAAGTCCGCGTGCCCGGGGGTGTCGATGATATTGATTTTTACGCCCTTATAATGCGCGGACGTGTTTTTCGCCAAAATGGTGATCCCGCGTTCTCTTTCCAAATCCCCGCTGTCCATAACGCGGTCTTGTACCTGCTGATTATCACGAAACACGCCGCCCTGCGCCAACATTTCATTGACGAGCGTGGTTTTGCCGTGGTCAACGTGCGCAATAATCGCTACGTTTCTTAAATCTTCTCTAATCATACTTTTCAAAACGCTCCTTACGTAAAACTTTTCAACTTTATCATTTTAATACTTTTTTTAGAAATTGACAAGAAAATAGCGGCCGTTTACACAAAATTTTTATATAAAATATAAAAAATCTGCCAAGCAACCCTACTTAGCAGATTTTTCAAACGTTTACAACGGCTTTACCGCCTTGTTTTCATATTTCGTAAACCGAATAACGTACCCATTATCGTCCAACGGCTCGCCTTCGTCCACACAAACGAAATCGGGGTGTTTATCCAAGTTCGGGAAGAACACTTCCGCCCCGCCAACCGCGTCCACCTTCGTTACGTACGCGCCGTGACAATAGGGAAGCAGCTCCTTATAGATTTCCCCGCCGCCGATTACGAAAATTTCTTCATTTTCCCGCTTTTTCAGCTCGTTTTTCAGCTCGTCATAGGAACGGACGATTATGCAGTCATCGCGTACCTGCCCCCTTGAAATCACGATATTTACTCGATTTTTAAGCGGTTTTTGATTGGGGAAAGAGCGCAAAGTGTTCCCCCCCATCACCACGACGTGATTTAAGGTCGTTTCACGAAAAAATTTCATATCGCGGGGCAAAGAAAACATCATATCGTTCCCTTTTCCTATCCCCCATTCCTTGTCCGCATGTACGATTGCGTATATCATTACTTCACCTATTTTTTCTTTCATAAACGGCAGCGAATAAAAGGGAAAACACTTTCATCGCATACCTGCCCCCATCAAATTGAAAATTTATGATTAAATAGCAACGGGAATTTTACTTTCTAATTTCTCGTATTCGTAATCGACAAGCTGGAAGCTATCTACCGTGAAATCGTAAAAATTCGTAATGCTTTCGTCCACGACAAGCTTGGGCGCTTTGTGTCTGGGGTTTGCCAAAATTTCTTTTACGAGCGGAATATGTCTATCGTAAATATGCGCGTCCGCAATCACGTGCACAAGCTCCCCTGCCTTCAAGCCCGAAACCTGCGCCATCATCACAAGCAAAATCGCGTACTGTACAACGTTCCAGTTGTTCGCCGTCAGCATATCGTTGGAGCGTTGATTTAAAATCCCGTTTAAGGTATCCCCCGTTACGTTGAAAGTCATCGAATACGCGCAGGGATACAAATTCATTTCATTCAAGTCTTGGAAATTATAGATATTCGTCATAATACGGCGGCTTGCGGGGTTATGCTTCAAATCGTATAAGACTCTGTCGACTTGGTCAAATTCCCCTTCCTTGTATTTGTGCTTCACGCCAAGCTGATAACCGTACGCCTTGCCGATAGACCCCGTTTCGTCCGCCCAGCTGTCCCAAATATGCGACTTTAAATCGTGGATATTGTTGCTCTTTTTTTGCCAAATCCAAAGCAATTCGTCGATACACGACTTAAACGCCGTGCGGCGCATCGTAAGAATAGGAAATTCTTCCTGCAAATTATAACGGTTGACGATACCGAATTTTTTTACCGTATGCGCGGGCGTACCGTCTTCCCACTTCGGACGTACGTCCAAATGGGTATCCCAAAATCCGTTATCCATTATATCCTGCATATTTTGCGCAAAAATCTCGTCCGCTCTACTCATTTCCCTTACTCCTTTTCTTCTATCGTTTCAATCAAAAAGCTGACGGGGCGAAAACCGTCGTTGCACGAAATCATCGCCGATTTTTCGTTTTTCATCCAACCGTCGTAAAAATTACCGCCGCCGTTTGCAAGCTCCGCGACGAAATATTGCATACTCTCCCACGCGCTTTGACAAAGCCCGTCGGGCTTTCCGCCGTTTTCGGAAATAAAAACCTGCCCCGCTTCCACGCCGCAAGCGTGCTCGATAGGGTTTTCGTAAGCGTCTATCAGGTCTTGATGTAAAACCTTTTTCATTACGGTAATTTTACACTTTTTCATATCTTATTTATTATAGCATACCCACGCCCCACCCGTCAAGGGTTCGACGTAAACAAACCAAAAACTTTTCTCACTTTATTTTTAAAAGGGTATTGACAATTTCCAAATTTTGTTTTACAATAAAACAAATACCTTTTAGGAGCTTGTTATGAAAAAACTTCTTTCTTTAACACTTGCGGCTTGCGCCACGGCGGGTTTAACCTTCCTTTTGAACGGTTGCGACGGCTTGGGTGCTACCAGCGGAGATTCCAACCCCGACTCCAACGTGGAATCCAGCTTGGATAACAGCGAAATTTCGAGCGAAGCGCACGAACACGACTTTGCTACGGAATGGACGAAAGACGAAACGCACCATTGGCGCGCTTGCTTCGGGGATTGCGAAGAAATTACCGAAAAAGGCGAACACACCTACGACGAAACGACGGACGACGAAGGAAAAATCACCAAAATTTGCACCGTTTGTCAGCATACCGTCATCATCGTCCCCGAACACGAACACACCTACGAAGGCGAATGGACGTTTGACGAAAACGGGCACTGGAAAGTTTGCGATACGCAAGACTGCGGCGAAAAATTGCAGGGCGAACACAACCTTATGCAAGAAACCACGCACGGCGCGGATTACATAGAAACAACGTACACCTGCGACGTTTGCGCGTACACCTATAAAGACAGAATCACCATTGAAACGGTAGTCCCCGATGAAAAAACTTGGATTGACGCGTTCAACTCACTTACCTACACAAATTATACCGTACACGCGGAATTTGGCTCGGACAGCTATCACTTTGACAACAAAGTGGAAATCACCGAAACCGCGGCGCATTATTTAATCGGCGGATATTTCCATAACAGCCCCGTAGGCGAAAACGAATATTACGTTATGCACGAATATTATACCATTCTTCAAGCAGACGGCTCGTATAATACGTATATCCGTGAAAACAACTCCGCGCAATATATGCTTTTAGACGACCATACGAATATTTGGTACGTAAACGCAAGAATGGAAAGCTTGCTCGCCCTTAAATACGACGAACATTACGAAAAATTTACATACAACAAAGAAACGGGTACGTACGTTTGTCCTGCCGTGATTACGACAGATTACCATCCCAACCCCAGCGACCCCGAATACAACGTACCCGTCCACTGTAAAAATACGGAAATCAAGGTTGCGGACGGCGCAATTATCTATATTACATGCGATTACGTCGTTGCCCCCGAATATAACGGCGACAACTTCGATTCCAAGCTTCTTTACGATAATATAAGCTTAACGGTAGTCACGCTCCCTTCGGGCATTGACGGCAATACCCTTCCCGACGACGGTCGCTATGACGACTACAACGAATCCACCGAAAACGACCCCGAAAACAACCCCGAAAACGACCCCATAAGCTCCAACGAATAATCAACAACAAAGCTTTACGCTCCCTTGAAAAAAGGGAGCGTTTTTCTTACGCAATACCCCCTATCTTATTTTTTATAAAAATAAAGGGATATTTTTTACGATTATTTTCGTAAAAGGTTGACAAAAGGGAAAAAAATGGGTATTATATATGTGTATGCAAAAAAATAAACAAGGAGAAAACTTATCCTATGAACAAGAAAACCGTAAAAGACGTAGACGTTAAAGGCAAAAAAGTGCTCGTTAGATGCGACTTCAACGTGCCTATGAAAGACGGCGTTATCACCGACGAAAACCGTATTATCGGCGCTCTCCCCACCATTAAGTACCTTATGGAACAGGGCGCGAAGGTTGTGCTTTGCTCGCACATGGGCAAACCCCACAACGTTTTCGACGCAAAGCTCGAACTCAACAAGAAAGAAAAAGGCAAGGTTGCCGCTCTTCCTGAAAACGAACAAGCAGCAGCTACCGAAGAATTCCTTGAAAAAGCAAAGAAAGACGTGAAAAAGCTTACGCTTGCTCCCGTTGCCGCTCGTTTGAACGAACTTTTGGACGGCAAAGTAACGTTTGCTTCCGACGTAATCGGCGAAGACGCGAAGGCAAAGGTTGCTGCTTGCAAAGAAGGCGAATGCGTATTGCTTGAAAACCTTCGTTTCCACAAGGGCGAAGAAAAGAAAGCGCCCGAATTTATGCAGGCTCTCGCAAGCTATTGCGAAGTATACGTAAACGACGCGTTCGGTACGGCGCACCGTTCCCACTCTTCCACGGCAGGTATCGTAGAAGAAGGCTTGGTTCAAACGGCTGCTTGCGGTTTCTTGATTGAAAAAGAACTCTCCGTTATGGCGGACACCCTTGAAAACCCCGAAAGACCTTTCGTAGCTATCCTGGGCGGCGCAAAGGTTGCGGACAAGCTCAACGTTATTTCCAACTTGCTTGAAAAATGCGATACGCTCGTTATCGGCGGCGGTATGGCTTATACCTTCATCAAAGCGCAAGGCGGCAGCATCGGTAACTCGCTCGTAGACGACGAAAAAATCGAATATTGCCTTGAAATGCTTAAAAAAGCAGAAAGCCTTGGCAAGAAGATTTTGCTTCCCGTTGATACCGTTGCGGCAAAAGAATTCCCCAACCCCATCGACGCGGAAATCGAAACGACGGTTGTTCCCGCTATGGAAATCCCCGCAGATATGATGGGTCTTGACATCGGCCCTGCAAGCAGAGAACTTTTCGCGGAAGTGGTTGCAAACGCAAAATCGGTTATCTGGAACGGCCCTATGGGCGTATTCGAAAACCCCATCTTGGCAGAAGGCACGAAGTCGGTTGCGGCTGCTCTTGCAAGCGTATACGGCAAAGCTACCACCATCATCGGCGCCGGCGACAGCGCGGCGGCTGTACAAGTACTCGGGTATGCGGATAAGATGAGCCACATCTCCACGGGCGGCGGCGCTTCCCTTGAACTTTTCGAAGGCAAAGTGCTTCCCGGTATCGCTTGTCTTAACGACAAATAAAAAACTCGTAAGGGCGAACGCGTTTCGCCCTTATCTCACGAAAATAGAAAATATACATTAGGAGTAATCAATTATGCGTAAACCTATTATTGCAGGCAACTGGAAAATGAACAACACCGCTTCCCAAGGCGTAGCGCTTGTCAATGCAATCGCTCCCCTTGTTACGGAAGCAAACTGCGACGTAGTCGTATGCGTACCCGCTATCAATATCCCCGCTATCAGCGAAGCTTTGAAGGGCACGAATATCAAGCTCGGCGCTGAAAACGTACACTTTGCGGAAAAAGGCGCGTACACGGGCGAAATCTCCGCGGCTATGCTTTTGGAATACGGCGTAGAATACGTTATTATCGGCCACAGCGAACGCCGTCAATACTTCGGCGAAACGGACGAAACGGTAAACAAGAGAACGCTCACCGCTTTGAACGCTGGTCTTACCCCCATCGTTTGCATCGGCGAATCCTTGGAAGAAAGAGAAACGGGCAAGACGGAAGAAGTGCTCGCAACCCAAATCCACGAAGGCTTGAAGGGCATTGAAGATATTACCAAAATCGTCATTGCTTACGAACCCGTTTGGGCTATCGGTACGGGCAAAACGGCTACGGCTGAACAAGCAAACGAAACCATCGCTTTTATTCGTAAAACGGTTGGCGAAATGTTCTGCCCCAACTGCGCGGCGGCTCTTCGTATTCAATACGGCGGCAGCATGAACGCGGCAAACTGCAAAGAACTTATGGCTATGGAAGAAATCGACGGCGGTCTTATCGGCGGCGCTTCCTTGAAAGCTCCTGACTTTGCGGCAATCGTAAACTTCGACAAGTAATCGAAAATCAACGCTTATTATGGGGACAGGCGGCGTTCAACGCGTACCTGCCCCCGTCATTTTGAATTTTTATCTTATTTTCTAAAACGACAATTTTATTAAAAAGGCGTAGGCGCAAAGTTTCGACGCGTATCCGCCTTTATAGGAGTAAAACTTTATGAAGAAAGTTCCTTTCGCAATTATCATTATGGACGGGTACGGCATCAACCCTTCTTCCGTCGGCAACGCCATCGTTGCAGACGGCAGCAAATACGTCAACGAACTCCAAGCGAAATACCCTTCCGCGCAGCTTGGCGCAAGCGGTATGTCCGTAGGTCTTCCCGACGGGCAAATGGGCAACAGCGAAGTTGGGCATCTCAACATCGGCGCAGGCAGAATCGTTTACCAAGACTTGACGAAAATCACCAAGGATATCAGAAACGGCGAATTCTTTAAAAACGAAGAATTGCTCCGCGCTATGCACACCGCAAAAGCAAACGGCAAAAAATTGCATTTGTACGGCTTGGTTTCCACGGGCGGCGTACACAGCCACACCGAACATCTCTACGCGCTTGTAGAAATGGCGAAAAAGGAAGGCTTGGACAACGTATATATCCACGCTTTCACGGACGGCCGCGACGTTGCTCCCACTTCTGGCGCAGGCTTTTTGAAGGATTTGCAGGACAAGCTTAACGAGCTTTCCTTCGGTAAAATCGCTTCCGTTTGCGGTAGATATTACGCTATGGACCGCGACAACAACTGGGATAGAGAAGAAAAAGCATACGATATGTTGACGCTTGGCGCAGGCGTAGCCTTTGAAGGCAGCGCGGAAGACGCGGCGAAGGCTTCGTATGAAAACGGCGTTACGGACGAGTTCATTCTTCCCACCAACCTTACCGAAAACGGCAAACCCGTTGCGCTTATCGGCGCGGGCGACAGCATTATTTGCTTCAACTTCCGCCCCGACAGAGCAAGACAAATTTCGAGAATGTTCTCGCAAAGCACCTTCCCCTTTGTGGACACAAAGACGGGCGCGACGCTTGGTTTTGAAAGAAAAACGGGCTTCCTTGCGCCTTGCTACGTAGGCTTTGCCGTGTACGATTCTTCCTTCGAAAACGTTGGCGTAGCCTTCCCCCCCGAAGAAATCACCAACACCTTGCCGCAGTATATCGCTTCGCTTGGCTTGAAGCAGCTCCATATTGCGGAAACGGAAAAATACGCGCACGTAACCTTCTTCTTCAACGCGAAATTAGAACCCCCCGTTGACGGCGAAACGCGTATCGTAATCCCTTCCCCGAAGGTAGCGACCTACGATTTACAACCCGAAATGAGCGCTTATCCCGTAACCGAAAAGGTTTTGGAAGAACTTGACAAGGGCGAATACGACGTAGTAATTCTCAACTTCGCAAACTGCGATATGGTTGGGCATACGGGCGTTATGGAAGCGGCAACCAAAGCGGTACACGCGGTAGACGAATGTGTGAAGAAGGTGACGGATAAGATTTTGTCGATGGGCGGCAGCGCGCTTGTAACGGCTGACCACGGCAACGCCGACCAAATGCTTGCCGACGACGGCGTGGGCGCGTTTACCCAACATACGACCTTCCCTGTACCCGTAATTTTGGTGTCGGAAGAATACAAAAACGTAACCCTTCGTGAAGACGGCGTGTTGGCAGACCTTGCCCCCACCCTTCTTGCGATGATGAAGCTTCCCCAACCCAAGGAAATGACGGGTAAGAGCTTGATAAAATAAAAAATAAGTAAGGGGTGGGATTTTTCGCCCACCCTTTACACAAAAAAGAAAAATTTTACTAATTTGCGATAAAAAATAGTTGCGATATTTTCACAAGTATGGTATAATCAATTAGTAATTTTGGAATACGACGGGTTATTCCGTCATAAAAGAGGATAAAAATATGTTATATTTACAAAATTTATTAGCATCGACGTTTAACGACCGATCGTTTAAAGATGATAACCTGCAAGTCATTTTCTATGTGATTTTGGCTATCTTTCTTATTATTATGGCTGTATCGGCCTTGACCGCAATTGTGCTTATTTTAATGCAACCTAGCAATTCTTCGGGGATTGACGCGCTCGGCGGTTCGAGCGAAACCTTCTTCGGTAAGAACAAAGGCAAATCGATTGAAGCGAAGATGAAGAAATGGACATGGATTTGCTTAGCAGTCATCGTTGTTAGCGCAATTTGCGTTTATGTCAATGTGGCACTTCCTTTCTGGTGGTCTTAATAACAAGAAACATAGGCGGCTTTGTCAATAAGCCGTCTTTTTTATTCCTTTTTTGCGCATACTATACGTATAGGTATGATTATGAGTTCACAAGACAAAATTTACGCTTTGTTTGAAAACGGAACGCTGGCGAATAAAAACGTCACGGAAATTTGCAAGCTTTTGCAAATACCCTATCGGGAGAAAAATCGTCTTGCCGATCTTTTAAACAAGCTCTGCGCAGAAGGCAAGCTTTACCAAAACGACGGGGGCAGGTACGGAACGATTGAACAATTAGGCTTAATCAAAGGCAAAATTTCCGGGCACGAGCGCGGCTTTGCTTTCCTTGTTCCCGAAGACAAAGAAGCTTACGAAAACGACTTTTTTATTCCGCATAAAAACCTGCACGGCGCGCTGCACGGCGACTTGGTTTTGATAGAAAGAAAGTTTGAAAGGAGCGACGACGAAGGCAACGTTGTAAAAATCATCGAACGCGGTTTTGATAAAATCGTCGGCACGTTCCGTCGCGACAAACGCGCGGGATACCTTATCCCCGACGAGAAAAAGTTCTCTACGGAAATCTATATCCCCCTTTCCGACTGCTTCAAGATAAAAAACGGCGTAAAAGCCGTGGCAAAAATCACTTCTTACCCCTACGGCAAAGCCCCCGGCGGACAAATTGTTGAAGTTTTGGGCGATGAAGACGACTTTTTTGCGGAAGAGTTTTCCATTATCCGTTCGTACGATTTACAAGAAGAATTTCCGCCCCGCGTAGAAAAAGAAGCGGAAAAACAAGCCCGCCGCGGCATTTCACCCGAAGAAATAGGCAATCGCAGGGATTTCCGCGATAAAAAAATCGTCACCATCGACGGAGAAGATACCCGCGACATCGACGACGCCGTTTCGCTGGAAATGGACAGCGACTATTATTTGCTTGGCGTGCATATCGCGGACGTAACGCACTACGTCGAGCACCGTTCTCCCTTGGACGAAGAAGCTTTTGAGCGCGGCACGAGCGTATATTTCCCCGACCGCGTTTTGCCCATGCTCCCCCGCGCCCTTTCCAACGGAATTTGCTCTTTAAACCAAGGCGAAGACCGTCTTACCCTTTCCTGCCTTATGTGGATAGACAAAAAGGGCGTCGTCAAACGTAGCGAAATCGTCGAAGGCATTATCCGTTCCACCTATCGTATGACCTATACGGAAGTGGAAGAAATTTTAAACGGCGACAAGAAAACTTGTCAAAAATATACATTCGTTGCGGACATGGTACGCCTGTTTGCGGAATTAACCCATATTTTGCAAGCGATGCGACAAAAGCGCGGCAGCGTTTCTTTGGACGTAAAAGAAGCGAAAATTTTGTTTGAAAACGGAGAAATTACCATTCCCGATTACGAACGCGCCTTTTCCCATCAAATCATCGAAGCGTTTATGGTACTTGCCAACGAAACGGTGGCGCAATATATGCAATCCATCGAAGCGCCTTTCATTTACCGTATCCACGAAAAACCGAGCGAAGAAAAAGCGGTTGCTTTCCGCGCGTTTGCGCAAACCTTAGGTTTAAACGCAAGATTTTCCGCAACCGACGTCAAGCCTTACGATTATCAAAACTTACTAAAAGCGGCTGAGAATTTACCCGCTTATTCCGTTTTAAACCGCGTAATGCTCCGTTCTATGCAAAAAGCGCGCTATTCGCCCGAAAACGTGGGACACTTTGGCTTGGCGAGCGAGTGCTATTGCCATTTCACTTCCCCCATTCGCCGCTACCCCGACCTTTGTATTCATCGTATCATCAAGGAAGTTATCAACGGCGGATACGCCCACGCGTTGGAAAAATACGGGGATTTCGTCACCCGCGCAGCCGAGCAGTCGTCACAGCGAGAACGCCGCGCAACGGACGCGGAACGTGACGTAGACGATTTGTATATGACGATGTATATGAGCGAGCATATCGACGAAGAATACGACGCTGTCATTTCGGGCGTTACGTCCTTTGGCTTGTTCGCGGAATTGCCCAACACGGTAGAAGGCTTTATCCCTATCGAAACGCTTTACGGAGAATACACCTTCGACGCCGACAAATTCCGTATCTATTCCGCAAGGGAAAGCTTTACCATCGGCGAAAGCTTGCGCGTTAGGGTCTACGACGTGGATTTTGAACGCCGCAGAACGGAGTTTCGGCTGCTGAAAAAGCTATAAATATGAAAAATGAGCCACCCAGGTACGGGTTTAATCTAATTTAGGAGTGAAAATATGAAAGTAATCGCAACCAACAAAAGCGCGTCCTTTGAATATTTTATCGAAGATAAATACGAAGCGGGCATCGTCTTGGAAGGGAACGAAATCAAATCCCTGCGCGCGGGAAACGTCAATATGAACGACTGTTTTTGCTTTCTCCGCGGCAATGAAGTATCTATCAAAAATATGCATATCGCCTTATACGATAAATCGGACGCTTTTTCCACCAAAGAAACCAGACGGGATAGACGGTTGCTTCTTCATAAGAGCGAAATCGCCAAAATTGCGGGTAAAATCAATCGCCAAGGCTATACGCTCGTTCCTTTAAAGCTGTATTTTAAAGACTCGCTTATCAAGGTGGAAATCGCGCTTTGTAAAGGTAAACACACCTACGACAAAAAACAAACGATTGCCCAGCGCGACGTAAAACGCTCGCTAGATAGAGATATCAAAAACGCAGGATTTTAAAAATCACGCCGCAAGGCGTGATTTTCTTTTGTGTTTATAAATTTGGCTTATGAAATCTCCGCCGCGTATGCAAAAGATGGTATTCCTTGACGTTGACGAAGTTAAAATACGACGCGCTTTGCGGCGAAGCAAAAGCCACGTCCCCCGCGCCGTTTATCACCATACCGTACCCCCGCGCGCATAAAAAAATGGGGATTCCGTAACAAAACGCATACGAACGCAAAAGTACCGTTTGGATATTGCAGCTCATTTTCCCAAACGGACAAACGATATAATCCGCCCCACAAAGAGAAAGCGCCTTCACCGTCTCGGGGAAATATACGTCTTCGGCAACAATCACCCCGATTTTTCCCAATTTTGTTTCATATACGCGAAGCGCCGAACCGCAGTTCTCTTTTCCGTCCACTGCGTTTAACATATCGGAAACCCCTAAAATTTTGCCGTTTTCCGCTACGATAGCCGATTTTCTTTTTAACCCCCGCGTATCCGTTTCACAACCGCAAATCACCACGTTTTTCAAGCGTTTAGAAATCAACGCAAGCTCTTCAAAACAAGCGCTTTGTCCATTCAGCTCTCTTTCGTAGCTAATCTCGCCGACCGTATCAAAGCCAAACAATAACAAGCCTTCTTCCCCGACGCGCAAAGCGTTTTTCCATTCCTGCAACCCACCCTTTACAACAAAATCTATCCGCATACCCGTCCCCCTATCCTTGTATTATATCCCAAACGCCAAAAAAATGTGCCTACTTTGTTTTGTATCTCCATAGTATCTTTTTCCAAAAAATGGGAATACTATGCATAGGGGGAATTTTATGTTTTGGTTAGGATTTTGTTTAGGAACGGTTTTAGGCGGCAATCTCGGCGTAATCATAATGGCTTTGTTCAAAATGAATAAAAATTAAGTCGACAAGCATCGCTTGCCGACTTTTTTATCAATCCTTTATGTATTTATCTACAATCGCTTGCATTTCATCAAGCTGCTTCACCATTGCCCGCGCTAAAACCAAATGACATTTTGCGCGCGCCAAGTTTTGACCGAGATAATGGATTTTGAAATATACGTCCCCGTCCAAATAATCGGTTAAAAACCGCAAACCGCATTCCGCCGTCATTGCCACCGCGCCCAAAGCAAGCGTTTCTTTTTCCGCCTGCGTCAAGACGCCTTTTACTTTGTGAACAAAGCCGCGAGTAAACGCTTCGTATTTTTGGATATCCAAAGCAACCTTACTTAAATCCCGCTCATCTTCTTCACCCGTGGAAGCGATTACGCGAATGGCGTCGCCAAAGTCAAACGCCACAAGCCCCGGCATTACCGTATCCAAATCGATAACCGACAAATGCTCCAACGTTTCCGAATCAAAGAGCACGTTGCTCGGCTTCGTGTCGTTATGCGTAACGCGCAAGGGCAATACGCCTTGCTTTTGCAAGCGGTATAATCGCGTCGCCACTTCTTCCAACTCCAAATACCCGTCGATGACGTCCTGCACGTCCTTCGCCCGCTTCAACACGTCTTCTTCTATGGAATGACGGAATTTTTCATAGCGATTGACCGTGTTATGGAAATGGGGAATTACGATATGCAAGTCCTGCACGGGATAATCGGACAAATACATTTGAAATTCGCCAAACGCTTTGCCTGCATTTTCGACAATCCCCAAATCATTGGTTGTTTCCAGGCAAACGGAGTCGTCGATAAACCGACAGCAACGCCAAAAGCTGCCGTCGTTTAAATAGGTATAATATTCCCCTTCTTCCGTTTTCGCATAGTGCAAAACGTTGCGCTTTGCCGTTGCTTGCTTTTGCTTAATCTTCGCGCGGATATATTCCGTCACGGACGAAATATTTTCCATTACGCCTATGGGGTTGCGAAATACGTAGGTGTTCACCTTTTGCAGAATATAATCCTTGATTTCCCCCCTACGCTTAAAATACACTTTGTACGTAGTGTTGATGTGGCCCGTATTGACCATTTCATAGCCGCAATATTCTCCTTGAATACAAAAAATATCGCAAACTTCTTTGATTTGTCTTTCTTCTTTCATCTTCCTATCCTTTTTGCTTTTCTATGAAAAGGCTTCAAATACTCTATTGTATGCGACGCCAGCCACTTTTGTTCTTCCAACTGCCTTTTCATGATAACAAAAATAATACGCACACAATAAAAGTATACCACGATTCCTTTGTTTTGTCAAGGCCTTTCCTAATTTTTATTTTTATTCGCGGGCATAAGTTGCTTTCCGTTGCAAATACTATACGTATGAAAAGGCATACGACCAACCGACTTTGCGCATTTTTACTTATATGTTTATTCTCTTGTTCCTGCGCGCCCACTTCATCTTCCCATAAAGAATCGCTATTGACAAACTCCGTAGAACAGCTCCCTATGGAGCAAATAGAACAAATAGAAAATATAGAAAAACCAGACGAAGTAGAGAATGAACGCGTACCTGCCCCGCCTAAACAGCAAGAAGAGATGGTGGACGGCGTTTGGAATTTAGCTGACGTAGACGTAAGCCAAATTGCAACGAACCGAAAGCTCATCGCCTTTTCCTTTGACGACGCGCCTTCGCGAAGCTTGGAAAATATTTTCGCCGTATACGCCGACTACAATGAAAAGCACCCCGACGCGCCCGCCTTTTGCACTTTGTTTTTCAACAGCTGTCGATTCGACGCGCAAACCCCCAAGCTCCTTGCCGTGGCTCACGCTCTTCGCTTTGAATTTGGCAATCACACCCACTCCCACTACAACTTAACTACCCTTGACGAAGCGCAACTTAAAGAAGAAATCGACAAAACGGACGAACAGCTCTATCTAATAGACGGCAAAAAACGGCATTTACTCCGCGCTCCGTTTGGGGAAGTAAACGATTTTGTAAAATCAGTCGCCCCCACCCCCATAATCAACTGGACTATCGACACCTTGGACTGGACGGGCATATCCGAAGACGCCATTTACCACTCCGTTTTCGACAACCGTTTCCCTGGGGCTATCGTCCTTATGCACGACGGGTATACGCATACCATAGACGCGTTGAAACGGCTTTTACCCGATTTATACAACGACGGATACCAAGTCGTCAGCGTTTCCCAGCTTGCAAAAATGCACAACTGCACACTCAAACAAGGAAGCGTATATATCCGCGCAAGAAAACAGCAATAAAACGACGCTTCAACCCCCTAAAAACAAAAATGCCCTATACAGGTACGCGTTGAACAAAAAAATAGGCTTGGAAATCACCTAACTTCCAAGCCCTTTTTTGTTTGTCTGATTTAGAATTTTTCCACCGTATATCTTCTAAAGAAACAAGCGCAATCGTCCACCCAACGCGCCGTACGCGCCGCTTCGTCGCTAAGCTGTAAATTGATATCGCGATGCCCCGTAGAAAGCCCGTGTACTCCTTCGGGATAAACGTGGATTTCATAATCCAAATTATTTTTCGCCATCGCTAATGCATAACGAAGCGCGTTATCCGCAGGCACAACGTTGTCCGACGCCGTCGCCCATATGAAGGCAGGCGGCGTTTGCGCACTCACCGCCTCGTTTAAATCTAACGTCTTAAAAAGCTCTTCTTTCGCTTCCTCGCTGTATCCGCTTAAAAGATTTTCATAAGAACCAAAATGCCCGCCAACATGCGTAATAACGGGATAGCAAAGCCCAACCGCCGTAGGCTTACAATCCAACGCAACGCCTGCTTTTTGCGCTACGTTTTGATGTTCTACCGCCAAGTTCCCAACCAGGTGTCCGCCCGCGGAAAATCCCACAAGGAAGACTTCGTTCGGGTTGATATGTAATTCTTTCGCGTGTTTTTTTACGTAGTCAACCGCCGCCGCTTCTTCCAACAGCTGTTCGGGATAACGCGCGCCCTGCGGTTGACAAAGATAGTTCACGATAAAGGTTTGAAAGCCTTTCGCCATAAACGCCGTAGCAATCGGAAACCCTTCGCGTTTGCTGGTCATACCGTAGCCGCCGCCAGGAATTACGATAAGCGCAGGCAAAGCCCAACTGTCGGGCTGCTCGCCGTCGTAGGGATATTCCGTCACCAAACAATCCAACGTACCGCCCTGCAAAAAGCCGTATTCTTTCTTTAAATCCACGTTAAAAACTTTCATAAATCCCCCTGATTAAGCAAAGAACTCGTTATAAATCGCTCGGATACAATTTTCGTAGTCTTTATTTTCCACGCCGACGATAATATTCAACTCGCTCGAGCCTTGGTCAATCATATTCACGTTGATACCCGCTTCGGACAAAGCCTTAAAAAGACGCGCGGACGTACCGACGTTTTTCGCCATACCGTGGCCAACCGTCGCAATCAAAGCAATATTTTCGTGGCAGTAAATTCTATCCGGGTTTACCGCTTCTTGAATTTCCGCCAACACTTCTTCCAAAACGCCGCCCTTTAAATAGCTGCTTTCAATCACCAACGACATCGTATCAATCCCCGAAGGCAAATGTTCGAAGGAGATACCGTGGTCGCCGATAATGGAAAGCACTTTGCCAACGTAGCCGACTTCCGCGTTCATAAAAGATTTTTCAATGGTAATCGAAGTAAAATCCTTCTTCCCAGCAATCCCTGTAACTACGTAGTCAAACACGCTGCGTTTAGAATTTTTTACGATATACGTACCCGCGTCTTCGGGACGGAAAGTATTGCAAATACGAATGGGAATCCCTGCGCTGCGCACGGGGAAAATGGATTCGCTGTGCAAAACGTTCGCGCCCATATACGAAAGCTCGCGAAGCTCTTGATAAGTAAATTCAGGAATCCACTTCGGAGAGTTGACAATACGGGGATCGCAGGCGTAAAAACCGCTCACGTCCGTCCAGTTTTCATATAACGCTGCCATTACGGAGCGAGCCACGATCGACCCGGAAATATCCCCGCCGCCGCGCGAAAAGGTTTTCACCTTACCGTCAGCCCCTAAACCGTAGAAGCCGGGAATGACCGCGCGCGGATATGCGGACAACACCTTTTCGCCAAGCGCAAAGGTCTTTTCTTGGTCCAAAACCCCATTTTCGTCAAAACGTATAAATTCCGTAGCGTCCACCATCGGAACTTCCAAAACCGCCGCCATAATGATTGCGGCAAAATATTCGCCGCGGGAAGCGCAATAATCACAGCCCGCGCCGTTTAATACTTCCTTTTC
>JBGVRC010000051.1:0-51587 GCA_045128055.1 Candidatus Scatosoma sp.
TTGCTTTTAACGTCTTGTGCTTTATTAACCAAATTAGCTTTACTTACTAATATGAAAATTTCTTTTTGCCTTTCGTACTCGTCTATTATGTTTCCACATAATATACATTTTACTATTTGCTATGCAGTTGTTAATCTTCGCTTTGTCCTTGACAACAGCCAAGGTTTTGCTGTTCAATTCGCACTCTCGCACGGCGACAGCTTAAACATAATACCATTTACAAAAGATATTGTCAAGCATTTTTTAAAACTTTTTCAATTTTTTTTTATTTTTTTTAAATTTTTTTATTTTTGCAAAATTCCCTTCCGCCCCCGCCCCCGTTTCCTACATTATATATTATATAGAAGCCAAGCAAACCAAGCAAAAAAGGACGCCGAAACGCCCTTTCCCTTTTTATCTCAATCTCAAACGTTAAAATCTTCGTCTATCATTTTGCGCGGGCGTAGGCAAAATCACACCCAACGCCGTCAAAAATTGCTCAAACGTGTTCACCTTTTTCGATTCGGGACTACCAAGGGGATACCACGCAAACAAATCCCCCATCGCTTTTTCATACAACGCACAGCGCTTATTACTATTTATCACCGAAAGCGCAATCAACACAATTGTCTCGGGAAGCGCCATAAACAAAACAACGTCCAAAACAAGCGAACCGGTTATATAACCGCCTTGCTCCGGCCTAAATAATAACGCTACCAACAAACCAACCGCCGCCGTTATTATCGCAGCACGCCCTTCTTTCTTTTCGAAAGCTTTGATTTTTTGGTGCGCTTCAATAAGTTCCCCTTGACGCGCCTTTAAACGTTGCGCCGCCGTTTCTTTTGTTCCGTCCGCATTTTCCCCTACAACCATTTGCGGGTTTTGCGCAATGCGTTTCATTAAGATTTTATAATCATACGGCAAATTTTTGTTTTTGGAATATTCCCCTTCGCGGAGCACTTCCGCCCCAAACGGCGCAAAATTAAAAGCGGCAATCTTAAAAAGCTGCAATGCAATCGGCGCGCCGACTACGGTGAGCAACAAAACCGTCCCCAACGCATAATACGCCACCATCGCGGCAAACCCGCCAAAAATCAGCCATAACGTATTCATAATCGGGTGACGACCGTATTTTATCGCCACAATCTTGCCCGCAGGCGCAAACACAAGCTTGATAAACTTAAAATATTGCAACCCCAGCGGAATCCCTATGACGGTAACACAGCAAGCAACCCCCAAACACACGCACGAAATCGCCGACCACAACCCAATCAACAACACCCAAAAAAAGTTAAACACAAAGCGTAAAAACCCTTTCATAAAAACTCCTTGTTTCTTTATGGATATATTCTATCACATAGCCCCACGCTTTGTCAACGCATATAAGCAAAAAAAGAGCGCCGAAGCGCTCTTTTTAATCCTATCCTTATTCAATCACTTGCAACCGCTGCAAGTTTTGCAATTTCCCGAACATTTCTTGCTCGTCTTGCCCGTCGCGGAATACATTTCACCCGAATAATCGCGCTCCGTTTCACCGCCGCAATCAGGACAAAACACTGTGTCCGTGTACACGCGTACCAATTCTTCAAAACGTTTCCCGCAAGCTTTGCATTTGTACTGTAAAAAAGGCATTTCCGCGCCCCCTTTCGTCGGTTTTATGGCTGCGTCACGGAAAATGGTTGATTTCGGCTGAAAGCCATTTGACGAAAAAAATACAAGAAAGACGAGCGTTTTGCAAGGGCGCATACCCCAGTGGTCTGTAACCGAGCAAAATGCGACGTATTTCGTAGAATTTTTCTGTCAAAAATCGACCAGATGATGTGACAGAGCCTTTATTATTATAATCCACAACAAAGCTTTTTGCAAGCGATTTAATATCCTTTCAAGCGACCTTTCACATAATTTTTTACCGACGTCCTAACGCGAAACAAACTTTAAAAACGGGTGAAGGATACACCAATTAGATGCAACTTTAAGTTGCTCTCCGCTTATAAAACCGCTTTGCCCTGCAAAAAGCTTTCAAAAAACCCCGACACGTCCACGCCTGCGTACTCGAAACAGCCCACGAAATCCCCAACGCTCGCCACCTTATACGCGCAGGAACGGTAATATTTCTCCAAAGCGTGGAAAAACTTTTTATCCCCGATACTTTTGCGAAGCGTATCGAACATCACCACGGCTTTATCCACCGCCAAGCATTTATATTCGTAATCGCTGATAAAATCCTTTAAATGCCGCGTCATACGCGTGTTCGCGCGCCCCAAAACGCTGCCGTAAACGTCGTAATAGGAACGGTATTCGCGCAGAGCTTCCACCATCAAATCTTCACGAGTAAAGCCGTATTTTTCGTGCGTTTCGAAAAAACACAGCGCGGAATATTCCGCCAAGCCTTCATCCTGCCAGGCATTTTCCATTTGATTGCTGCCAACCACCCCGCCCCACCATTGATGGGCGACTTCGTGAGCAATCGCGCGCGGCTTTTCTTCCTTTTTTAACCCGTCCGACAGCATTGTAAGACAAGGATATTCCTGCCCGCCAAAGCAAAACCCCGTTTCCGCCACCGTGTACGTGGGATAGGGATACTCCCCAAATCTTTCGCTGTAATAAACAAAAGCTTCTTTCACCGTAGCCAGCGTTTCTTGGGGGGCTTTGTCAGCGTAATAGTAATAAAAAATATCCGTTTTATCCACTTTTTCCTGCAAAATACGCCCGTTTTTATACAGCACGCAAGCAAAATCCCGCACGTTTAACGCGGACATGGTATACTCTTTTTTACTTTCCAGCATACGCTCGGTTTGTTTTTCACCCGTAGCCGCCACTTCGTATTCCTTTGGAACAACAAGCCGCGCCTTATATTCCGCGCAAGCCGAAACAAAGGGGTCGCCGTCCGAATAATACACGTTTTCTATAAACCTACCGTTTTCAAAATGACATAAAATCGGGAAGAAGTTCCCCAAATTGATAGAATTTTGCGTAATCCCCGTGCGGTGTTCTACGTTGGCAAGCTTAGTCAAAAATCCTATATCCAAAACCACCTTATCATCAGGAAAAAGCTCCCGTTCCAGGTACACGTATAAGATATTTTCGTCTTCCCCCATCACTTCCCAGTTTTTCGAGCCGTGCACGCTGGAAATCACCATTTCCCCAAAGCTTTCCCCCGCGTAATACGCCGCGTCCGCATACGCCGTGGAAATGGGTCGATACAAAGCCTTTTTTCGATAGGCGTTAGGGTATAGCTGAAACTTTAAAAGGGATAATTTTTCCGTAGTATGGTTTTCAAAGGTCACCTTCACCGTCCCCGCCAGCGTTTTGTTTTCAGGTATATATTCCGCCGTGATCTCGTACCTGGTAGCCACATTTTCACTTTTTCCACAACCAAACACAGGCAAAAGAACCCAAAATAACACCGCCGCCGTCAACAGTACAACCCACTTGCGCATACCGCACCCCTTTTTGATAAAATCGTAAATTATCGTATGCCGACAAAAACGAATTTATGCAAAAACGAGCCCGACAAACCGTCAAGCCCGTTTCTTTCTTTACTTTTCTTCCAAGGTCAAATATACGGCAGGGTCTACGTTTTTCCCATCGACCGTCATTTCAAAATGCAAATGCGCGCCGTCCTTATATTCGTTGCCCGTCGGCTCTGCCACGGTCGCAATCACGTCCCCCTTGGCTACGCTGTCGCCCACCTTCAAGCCTTCCTTTTCCGTCACGAAGCAATACACCGACTTCACGCCGTTTTCGTGCGCCACAACAATTTGCGTACCCAAAAGCAAGTCGTCTTTATAGATGCTTTCTACTACGCCCGCTTCCACAGCAAAAACTTCCGTTCCCGCTTCCGCCGTAAAATCTATGCCCGTATGCTCGTAATAATTATTCAACGTTTTGTTGTGATAAAAACCGTAATCGTTGCCTACCGCAACCGTAGCAACCGGCATCGCCATACCTTCACTTTCCCCGCCGACAGGCTTGTTCGTGCCGCCTTCGTCGCTGGAATTTTCCCCTTCCGCGCCGCCGTTTGAAGAATCTTCGGGGCTGGAATGGGTAGAATCCACAATTTCGCTGCTTTCCACAGGGTCGCGCATACCTTGTACGTTATTAGAATTACTCATCACCGCCGCAACTACGATAATCGCCACAAGCGCAACCGCGCAGCCGATTGCCGTAATCAAATAAAATCTCTTTTCCTTGTTCGTTTTAGACTTCTTGCTTTTTTCCGTCTTATTTTTTTCGTTAGCGTTCTTTTCATTTTTTTCGTTGATGTTTTTTTCGCTCATTTTTCTACTCCTTGAAAATTTGTATGTACATTTTTGACCGCTTTTCCACCTTTTATACCTATCCTTTTAAAAACCGCCAAAAATAATAGGCGTACCGACCACGCAACGCCCGTCCGTCACCGCCACGTGTAAATTGACTTCGTATCCATTTAAACAAAGCGAATCCCTAAGCTCCCGTGCGTATCCGTAATAAGAGATCACATCGCCTACCCTTTCCACAAACGCCACTTCCCCGCCGTAATCTTGAAAAATTTGCAAAGCCAACGTTTGCGGCTTTTCATCGTGCGCAAAGCAAACGCTCTCGCCGCGAACGCGCGGCAAATCGTAAAAACGCAGTCCACTTTTCATCAAGCTCTGCGACGACGAGCTGTCCAAATAAAACACGCGTTCCCCCGACGTTTTTTTCAGCGAAACGCAATTCATCGCGTACATGCCCCCGCCAAAAAACAAACTCAGCACAAGCGCCGCCATCGTATATAGATAGGTTTTCCTAAAAAAACGCAAAATAAAATCCCCCCGCAAATTTCTTGCGAAAGGATTATAGCCAAATTATTTAATTTTATACCTAATATTTATAAAGCAGGATAGCAACGCCGTATTTCAACGTGTACGCCTGCGCAAATTCGCTTCAAAACCGAGAAAGACAAGGCGCGGCGAAGGCGCATACCGATAGTATGCAACTGAGCCGCAACGCCGTATTTCGAAGTGTTTTCAAGCGAATTTAAAAATCTTTTAAGGGTTCGCCGCCCAACAAATGAATATGCAAGTGATGAACAGTCTGCCCGCCGTCTTCCCCTTGATTGATGATAATGCGATAGCCGCCTTCCAAGCCAAGCTGTTTTTCCAAGGTAGGAATTACTTGAAAACAATGCTTTACAATCTCCGCGCGCGCTTCGTCCATTTCCGACAGCAACGCAAAATGTGTTTTGGGAATACAAAGATAATGCAGCTTCGCTTTGGGTTCGATATCTTTAATAATAATCATTTTTTCGTCTTCATACAGTCTGGGCGAAGGAATATCCCCCGCTACAATTTTACAAAAAATACAATTTCCCATATTTTTTTACTCCTTTTATTACCTTTTTATGCACAAAGCTTACGCTTCGATTTTCGCCAACACTCCGTCCTTAAAAAGCCGTTCAACGCGTACCTGGGTAGGGTCTTTCCCCATTTCCCCTTCCACGTACACACGGATATAGTTCTCCGAATACCCTTCCGTGTACCCATCGATACAATGCTCGGGCACAATTTCCAGCGTTTTGCCGATAAATCGGCGCATATACTTCTCTTTTTCTTCCGCGCCCTTTTGCAAAATGCGCTCCACCCGCTCTTTTTTCACGCTCGCAGGCAATTCCTTATACCGCTTGTAGGCGTTCGTCCCTTCTCTTGGAGAATAAGGGAAAGCGTGTATTTGCGCAAACCCCGCTTCTTCCACGATTTGCATAGACAAAGCAAAATCTTCTTCCGTTTCGGTGGGGAATCCAACGATAATATCCGTCGTAATCGCCGCGTCGGGGAAATATTCGTAAATCAAACGGCACTTTTCCAAATATTCCGCGCGGGTATAATGCCGATTCATACTCTTCAACACCTTGTCCGAACCGCTTTGCAAGGACAAATGAAACTGCGGCGCAAAGCGTTTTACCTGCTTCAACGCCGACAAAAACCGCTCGGTTATTAAGCTCACTTCTAACGAACCCAGCCGCAAACGGGTATCCGCGTCCTTGACGGCAAGCATCAAATCTGCCAAATCCCGTCCTTGTTCATCCTTGTATTCGGACACGTCAATCCCCGTCACCACCGTTTCCTGCGCAGAGCTTGCTAAAATTTCCGCAGCCGCGCTCTCCACACTACGCGAACGGCTCCGTCCACGCAAATAGGGAATGATACAATAGGAACAAAACCGATTACAGCCGTCTTGGATTTTTACAAAATTTCGAGTTTTTAAACACTCGGGCAAGAGCATTTCTTCGTAGCTTTGCTCCGTTTCCAAGCAAATCCCGCCGTCATTTTCAAAGCCCGAACGCACGATTTCCAACACTTTATTTTTGCGTTGCGCGCCCGTCACCGCGTACACGGTAGCCCCTTTTTCTAAAAAAACGGTCGGCGACTTCTCCGAAGCGCACCCGCAAACGATGATTTTTGCCGACGGATTTTTCTTGACGGCTTTGCCCACCGTTTGGCGGCTTTTTCGCTCCGCTTCCGCCGTCACCGCGCAGGTGTTGATTATATACAAATCCGCGTCCGTCATCTCGCGGGAAACTGCATATCCAAGCTCTTCCAAGCCACGGATAATCGATCCGCTTTCCACGTCGTTGACCTTACAGCCAAGGGTAAACACAACCGCCTTCATTTAAGCTCTCCCAGCGCGAACATAACGACGGACGTCAAAGCCACCGCCGCCGTTTCCGCGCGCAAAATCCGTTTCCCAAGCGTTACCGACGCATAGCCAAAGCTCGCCGCAAGCTCTTCTTCCGCGCGGGAAAAACCGCCTTCGCTGCCGATTACAATCGCCGTCGAACCGTCCAGCTTTTCAATATCCGCCTTGCTTTCCGTGGCAAATTCACAGGCAAAAAGCTTGTTTTGATAATCGTTTGCGCTTTCCAAAGCCTTTTGCAAAGTATCAAAATACACCACTTCGGGTGCAACCGAGCGCAAGCATTGCTTCGCCGCTTCGCGGGAAACCTTGTTCAAACGCTCTAATTTGTTGGCATTCATATACGCCGAAGAATATTCGGACGAGAATACGCCGATTTTCTTCACGCCAAGTTCCACCGCTTTTTGCACGATAAACTCGTTTTTATCCGCGTTTTTTAAATACCCGAACAGCAAACACACGTCCGCGCTCGCTTCGCGCGCGCCAAGCTCTTCCCGTACCACGTTTAAAAGCATTTGCTTCTTTTCCACCTGCGCGACGACGGCGGTGTATTCCTTTCCGCTGTTATCCAACAAAATCACTTCGTCGCCAACGCCGATACGAAGCACGTTTTTCGCGTGCTCAAATTCTTCCCCATAAAGGACGGTCGTATTTTCAATTTTATCCACAAAAAAACGTTTCAACGCGGACATGGTATCTCCATTTTCTAAAATTTATTGTTTATGCTTCAATACGAGCGCAAACCACTCGCCCTTTCTCTTTTCAAAAATCACCTGCATACCGACGGCTTCGTACGCCCCTTTTACCATTTCCAAGCGGCTTTCGATGATACCGCTCAAAATCAGCACGCCGTCCTTTTTCAGGTTTTTCGGGATAGACGGAGCAAGCATTTTCAACACTTCGCCCGTGATATTTGCCATCATAATATCCCCTTGCACCTTGGTGTCGTCCAAAAGGTTAGAATGCGCCACCACCGTTTTACCCGCAACGCGGTTGAGCTTCGCGTTATGCAAAGAGCTTTCCACCGCAATCGGGTCAATATCGGTAAGATACGCCTTTTTCGCGCCAAGCTTGATTGCGGAAATCCCCAAAATACCGCTTCCGCAGCCCACGTCGATACAAACGGAGTTGGGCGTGATATATTCCTGCATCAGCTCTACGCACATCGACGTCGTTTCGTGCTCGCCCGTACCAAACGCCATATTCGAATCCAAACGCACGATTTTTTCGTTTTCCGTCTTTTTATATTGTATCCATTCAGGCACGACGACGATATTCCCCAAATGAATAGGCCTAAAATGCTTTTTCCACACGTCAATCCAATCGTCGCCGTTGACGGTGCGCTTGGTGTCTTCCAACGTCCCAAACGATACAAAGCCGCCGCTGCGTTCTTTCGCGTCGAAAATATCCTGCATAATCGCAGCAATCGTTTCATTTGCCGTTTCTTCGGGTACGTAGCATTTCACCAACACGTCGGAAGGCTTGTCAACGGTCAAATCATCGTCCATATAATCCCAAAACGTGGTATCCTTTGCCGTTTGCAAAGCGATAATATCCGCGCGGTCGCAGATGGTTACGCCGTAATCGGTGTATCCCCACATAATATCGGAAATAATTTCGCTGCCTTCGGTAGTCGTATGTATCGTCAATTCAATATATTTCATAAAATCACCCCACAAAGATATTATAGCACGCAAAACACATAAAGTCAAGATTTCCTAACAAGGTCAAGGGAATTATTCCCTTGCAGATTTTTAAGACAGCGTCTTAAAGCCCTGCTATCAAGCGCAGCCGCAAGGCTGTTAAGCCCCACCAAAAGCAAGCTTTGCTTGCGCCGCTTTGCCGAACAACATAAAAGGCTATGCATATCATAACGCATAGCCTTTCTTTATTCCATCAATCGCCGCTTAGCACTTTTTATACAAAGGCCCGTACGCTTGACAAGCGCGATAATCTTGACCTTCTTTATCCATACCAAACGCATTCCAAGCCGCAGGACGGTAAATATCGTCTTCGGGTACGTTGTGCATACATACGGGAATACGAAGCATCGAACACATCGTAATCAAATCCGCGCCGATATGCCCATAGGAAATCGCGCCGTGGTTAGCGCCCCAGTTGTTCATAACGTCGTAAGCGGTTTTGAAAGGACTGCCTTCCTTACCGTCGCAACGGGGAGCAAACCAAGTACAAGGCCAGGTGTAGTCCGTTCTCTTCCAAAGCTTATGGGTCACTTCGTCAGGCACGCCAACCGTCCAACCTTCCGCAATTTGCATCACGGGTCCAAGCCCCTTTACCATATTCAAACGAATCATCGTGCAGGGCATTTCAGCGCGCGTAACGAAACGGGACGAATACCCGCCGCCACGGAAATAACCAAGGTCGGCATACGGCCAGGTCGTCGCTTTCATACAAGCGTCAATATCTTCCTGCTTCATATCCCACCACTGCTTCATCACAGCGTTGCCGTTTTCGTCCTTCACTTCGCCGCAAGCGTCTACGCAAGCCGCGCCCGAGTTGATAAGGTGGATAAAACCGTCCGCTTCCTTGGCTTTCCCTTCGATTTCATAGCCCGTAACCCGCTTAATCGCGTCGCCCGACCAGTACGTTCTCACGTCGGCAAAAATTTGCGCTCTGCCCGTCAACAGCTTCATAAACAACATCGAAACGCCGTTCAGGGTATCGTTTTCCGTAGCCAAAATATACGGTTCGCGCGCGCCGTTCCAGTCAAAGCTCGAATTTAAAATGGATTCGGGGAAGTCGCAGTTGGGGTAGAAATCCGTCCATTGTCTTTGACCTTGGAAGCCCGCCGCAATGGCGTTGTGACCAACCATTTCTTCTTCCGCGCCTTCGGGCAGGTTAGGGTTACCGTTCATCAAATCTTTGATGATACAAGCCATCTTCGCCGTAAATTCCCAATCCTGCGCCTTTTGTTCGGGCGTTCTTTGCATATTTTCGGGGTTCTTGTCGAAATCTGCGTTGCACTTTTCCTTAATCCAAGCCAACGCCTTTTGATACTCTTTCTCGTCGTAAATGCCTTCCGTCATACGGCGGATAATTTCCACTTCATCCACGCTTTCTACACGCATACCAAGGTAATCTTCAAACATTTCCACGTCCACGATAGAACCTGCGATACCCATACAAATCGAACCGATTTGCAAATAGGATTTTCCGCGCATCGTCGCAACGGCAACCGCCGCGCGCGCAAAACGCAAAATCTTGCTTGCTACGTCGCAAGGAATAGACGTATCGTCCAAATCCTGTACGTCGTGGCCGTAAATGCCAAACGCAGGCAAGCCCTTTTGCGCGTGACCCGCCAAAACCGCCGCAAGATATACCGCTCCAGGGCGTTCCGTACCGTTAAAGCCCCACACCGCTTTGATGGTCATAGGGTCCATATCCATCGTTTCGCTGCCATAGCACCAGCAAGGCGTCACCGTAAGGGTAATATCCACCCCTTCTTTCTTGAACTTATCCGCGCAACCCGCCGCTTCCGCAACACGCCCAATCGTCGTATCCGCAATGACCACCTTTACGGGCTCGCCGTTGGAATAAAACACGTTTTCGGAAATAAGCTTAGCGGCGTTTTTCGCCATATTCATCGTTTGCACTTCCAACGATTCGCGCACCTTCAAAGGCCCGCGTCTACCGTCGATAGTAGGACGAATACCAATTACGGGATAATCCCCAATGTATCTGTTTGCCATATATTTTTCTCCATTTGTTTTTTATTATACTATGATTATATACTTGCTTTTTTAGAATTACAAGTGATATAATAGGAAAAAAGTATAATTATTTTCACATTTTAGGCTTATTATGATTTATAACGAGTTAAAACAACACGGAACGGACGATTTCCCCTTTGAATTATACCAAGTAAACGCCGACCACCCCAAGTACAAAATGGCGTTTCACTGGCATACGAATGTAGAGCTGATTTGGGTAAAAACGGGAGAATTAACGCTGACCTTGGACAACCGAACCTTACCGTTACAAAGCGGCGAAATCGCCATTGTCAACAGCGAAGTCGTCCACGGCGCAACCCCCAATCACTGCGAATACGCTTGCATTGTATTCAATCTCGGATTTTTAAAAACGGGCAACACCGCTTGCGACGCATTTTTGGACGATTTACTCTCCCACAACGCCTATCTCGACGAAAAGCCAACGGACGAAACCACCCTTTCTTTAATACGAAGCTTATTTTCGGAAATTTCCTTAAATAGAACGGGAATGGAGTTTAAAGTACTTGGTCTTTTCCATTCTTTTTTAGGGGAAATACAGCAAAAAAATCAATTCACCGCGTACCTGCCCCCCACAAACGGTCACAACGAGAAAAACGTAGTCAAATTAAAAACCGTCTTAAAATACATTCGCGAAAACTTCGCAAAGCCCATTACCTTGGAAGATATGTCGGCTGTCGCGGGCTTCTCTACAAAATATTTTTGCAAATTTTTCAAGGATATGACGGGCACGACCCCTATCAACTATTTATTGACCTACCGTATCGAGCGCGCCGCGCGAAAGCTTCTCGGCAGCGATTTATCCGTCACGCAAATCGCCTTTGACTGCGGCTTCAACGATTTAAGCTACTTTATTAAAACGTTCAAGGCTTTCAAACATACTTCCCCCAAGGAATATAGAAAACGGTAAGCCCCCTTGTCATACCGAGCGAAGCGATAGAATCCCCTATTTGTCATACCGACTAAGTGGGCAAAGCCCACGCATGGAGCGTATCTCATTCTCCCAATCCGCGCACTCCCACAGTCGTCCGCTCCCTTAAAAAACGCATAACAAGATGTTAGACTGTCTCAAAGCTCACGCTTTGTCATTCTGGAGCGCAAGCGATAGAATCTCCTATTTGTCATACCGAGCGAAGCCGTTAGGCGTAGTCGAGCGTATCTCTTTTATCAATGGGATACGCTCCATTTCATTCGTTTCACTCATTTCAGTCGGCATGACCCACTCTTAAACAAAATTCCCACATCTCGCAATAATGATAAAAAAGAGCCTTTCGGCTCTTTTTATCATTTACGATTACTTTCACGCAAAGCTTCTATATTCTTTTCCAATTCTTCAAAAGACATATCCGCATATAAAAAGTTAGGGAAATCATATACCCCATCGCAAGGGTGCCAATATTCGCAACCGTTATCGTCCAAAAGCTTTATCACTTCGTCGTGTTGCACGATATTATCTTCATCAATAGGCATAAAATCCCTATATAAAACAATCCAATTCGAAACGTTGGCAAAGCTTACGCGGTTGCTATAATCCCCATTTTCATAGAAAGAGTTAAACTCCTGAACGTTATTAACAAAAATAACAGCTTTCTTATATTGCTTTACAAATTCCGCAACAACGTTTTCATCAATTCTTTGTGTTCCCACATTCCCTACCGAATCTATTTCTTCGCCGTCTTTTTCGCTGTTCTCTATTTTAATACTTTCATTTTCTATTTCTTGCAATAAAATGGGAATATGTACTATCATTCCCGTTTCTCTATTGCAATAATAATCTTTTATCACCTTACATTCCACGATGATAAAATCCATATCTGCCCCGTCCGAATAAAAGCCTTCCTTCACGTCTATCCATTCAACGAACAGCATAGAAGAATTTTGCGTTAAAGAATATAATTCCTTAATGGTTGAACCAATATCAACGTCCCCGCCGATTTCAAGCTGTTCTTCACTCGAAGATTGCAACGACTGTATTTCATCCATACTACTTGAAGACGTTTCATTTTGAGAAGAATCGGCTGTATTTGCGCCAGAAACCCCGCAACCAATCAAAGAAATGAATACTATTACACTTGTAAGAAATGCTATAATTTTCTTCATAATTATCTCCTTAAAAATTCTTAAACTCTATTTTTAAAGAATATATCCACACCCTATTCTAATTATTCCATAATTGCCTATTATATTGATACATTCCGTTGAAATAGTCTTCCGCGCTTACCTTTCCATTAAAAATAGCCTGTATAGGATTTTTATATTCTGTTCCGCCTATCCGTGCGCTATAACGCCCATCTTCACAAGTCGCCGCCATCGTATAATTTCCAAGCACAGTATCTCTTGTATAAACAACGCAGGCATTTTGTCTAAATTCCCATACCGAACGCCCAAAAGAAGACATTTTTTCCAAGGACTTTTCCATTCCGCCAAAGCCATACCACATAGCCCAAGGCGCATTCGTTGTTTCGGTAAAGTATTTCATTTCTTTTTCGGTATAAAGGAAACGCAAAAATTCCTTTGCAATCTCTTGCTGTACTTCGTCAACGCTCGACTTGATAAAACAAACCGCATCAGTTCCTTCCAAATATACGTTTTGCTCACCCGCTTTATCCGCGCTCGAACGCGGCAAGGGCATCCAGCCGAAGGCAAAGTCCTTTTCTTCTACATTATAAAGCACTTTCGCTATTTCAAAAATCTCCGCGGCTTCCTGATACCAATACACGCCGTCCGCAAGCATAGCAACGGGGTATTTGTTAGCTTGATACTGCCCTATAACAAAATGCTTTTGCGCGTCTATAAACGATCCAAAAGAATTATAAAAAGAATACGCTCCATCATTCTTCAACGTTTCCATAAACTTTAACGCCTGGTATTTCCCCACTTCACGGAAGGCTTCATACCCAATAGCAGGCGCAACCGTCACTTTTTCCACCACGGGTATGCCATTGTTCATCGTAGACACCAAATCCAAGCTCATCTCCGATTTCATCGAATAATTCCATTCCGTCACATACGAACCCGAATCATTGGCAATAAGCGCGTCAAAAAGCCCGCCCAGATAAAAATCTTTTTGCTCGCCCGCAAAACCTATTGGTGTAACCGCTACGCTTACCATGAACTCACACAGCATATAAAACTCTTCATACGTCACAGGCAACCCGTCGTCACTCGTTCCCGTTATTCCGTCAGGTCCAGCCGATTTCACTCCACCTTTCTTCCCAATAATTTCTTTCCCTGATTGCGCAATATAAAAACCATACTCATCAAACAAAGCTTTATTATACACCAAGCCCTGTGCCATCGAATAGGTAGGCAATGCAAAATATTTACCGTCAACGGAAACGCTTTGGATTTGCGCGTCGTCCATTCTGTCTTGAATCATACAATATTCGCTGGGATTGTATTTGGTCACAATTTCGGTAATATCCAAAGCCAAACCTTGGCTAATCCAATCCTGCAAATCGACGTCATGTCCAAAGTACAACGCAAATTTATTCATCGCTTCCCTATTAGCATCAAAGGACGCTTTATCATTCTCAACCTGCACTTTTACGCCCTTTTTCCCATCTTCAAACACCGTTTCCGCATATTTAGCTTCAAACCGAGCAATCGCACTGTTCAACCATTCGTCCCCATACGGTCCAGCCCAATTTTTTATATGCAAAATTGTTTTCGGCACATCAAAAAACTCTTCTTCCGAGCTTTCTTCACCCGAAGATACTTCCATTTCCGAGCTTTCTTCATCCGAAGACATTTCCGCTTCCGAACTTTCTTCGTCCGAAGACGATTCTATTTCCGAGCTTTCTTCTATCGAACTGCTTTCAACGGAACTATCCGCAATAGAGCTGTCTACGGCAGAACTACTTTCTATGGAGCTATCCACCGTCGAGCTTTCGCTACTTTCGCTGCTTCCACTCGTCGCGCCATTACCGCCGCACGCCGCGCAATTACACGCCGCGCCAACGGAGATAACCAAACAGCAAGACAACACTACAAACAAAACTTTTTTAAAGGACTTCATAACGTTTGCTCCTTAAATGTGTTTATTTTATTCTATCACTTTTCACCTTATTTGTCAATGTTTCCCATCAAAAAAGAGCCCCAAGGGCTCTTTTATCATTTCTCGTAAGGTTTTTTCCCGTACAAAGCTTCCATCGTGTCGGAATACTTCCGCATACGCTCGTGCTGCTTCAATTCCACGCTCTCGTCCCAATTTTCCAAGGCTTTTTTCTGTTCCTTGGACAATTTAACGGGCACTTCCACGATAACGCGGACAATCAAATTCCCCACGCCGCCGCGCGCCGATTTAATCCCCCTGCCGCGCACGGTAAACACCGTACCGCTCTGCGTGCCTTCGGGAATATTCAAATCAAACGTATCGTCCACGGTAGGCACTTTGACAACGCCGCCCAAAGCCGCCGTTTTGTAGGGCACGTACACGTCCAGCTTTAAATTAAACTGTTCGCGCACGAAAAGCTTATGCGGTTCGACGTGGAACATAATAATAAGGTCGCCGGGTACGCCGCCGTTGGGCGCAGCCTGCCCCATACCCTTCTTTTTCATGTAACTGCCGTTGTCCACGCCCGCAGGAATATCAATCGTCACCGTCGTTTCCTTGCGTTGCGAACCCCTGCCCTTACATTCGGGACATTTTTCGGTAATTTTCTTCCCCGAGCCGCCGCAATCGGGACAAACCACTTGTCGAATGGTACGCCCAAACATAGTATTTTGCACTTGTTGGATAATCCCTTTCCCTTGGCACTTCCCGCAAGTGGTGTACGCCGTACCGTCTTTTGCGCCCGTACCGCGACAAACCCCGCAGGGTTCTTGACGGGTATACGAGAAGGTCTTTCTACACCCCTTCGCCGCGTCCATAAACGAAAGCGTCATATCCTTTTGGATATCTTCACCGATTTCCGAGCGCGCCGCGCCCCTGCCGCCGCCAAAACCGCCGCCGAAAAAGCTGGAAAAAATATCGGAAATATCTTCAAAGCCGCCCCCGCCAAAACCGCCGAAGCCGCCCATACCACCCATACCGGGGTGTTCGAGTTCATAATCGTACGCCGCGCGCTTTTGCTGATCGGACAGCGTTTCGTGCGCTTCGTTGATTTCTTTAAATTTTTCCGCCGCTTCTTCGTTGCCTTGGTTGCGGTCGGGGTGGTATTTCATCGCAAGCTTTCTATACGCCGACTTAATTTCGTCCGCGCTCGCTTTTTTATCCACACCGAGAATATCGTAATAGTTCTTTTTATCAGCCATAATTGCTCCTTACGCAATATGCATTCGTTAATAAGGTCAAGGGAATTATTCCCTTGTAGATTTTTAAGACAAAGTCTTAAAGACCCGCTGTCAAGCGCAGCCGCAAGGCTGTTAAGCCCCACAAAAGCAAGCTTTGCTTGCGCAACACCGCGAAAGCGGTCAATCGCCAAAAGGCGAATACCGTTTTTTACCGCGAAACGGGTTTGGGAAAAACCAAACCCGTTGCTTTTTGCTCATTTTTCGTAAAATCCCCCACCCAGGTACGAGTTGAACGAGATTTACCTAAAAATTATTGATGGAATTCCGTATCGCCGCCGTCCATATTAGGATCCGCGCCGGGGTTTGCCCCACCGGCAGCTTGATACATCTTCGCAAATACAGGCTGTACGTCCTGCATAAGCTTGTCATACGCCGCCTTGATACGGTCGTCATCTTCAGAAGCGAGTTCCGTCTTCGCCGCGTCAACCGCCGCCTGCAAAATAGCCTTGTCGTTTTCGTCAAGCTTGTCGCCCGCTTCTTTCATCGTTTGTTCCACCGAGAAAATCATACCGTCAAGCTTGTTCTTGTTTTCTACTTTTTCCTTGCGTTTCTTGTCTTCTTCCGCAAATTGTTCCGCTTCTTTAACCGCCTTGTCGATTTCTTCTTCGGAAAGGTTGGTGGACGAAGTGATGGTAATATCCGTAGATTTGCCCGTGCCCTTGTCTTGCGCCGTTACGTGCACGATACCGTTTGCGTCGATATCAAACGTAACTTCGATTTGCGGAATACCGCGGGGAGCGGGAGCAATGCCCGTCAACATAAAGTTGCCAAGCGTTTTGTTGTCCTTGCAGAATTCACGTTCGCCTTGCAATACGTGAATGTCAACGCTCGTCTGATTATCCGCCGCCGTCGAGAAGATTTGGCTCTTCTTTACGGGAATGGTGGTGTTTCTATCAATGATACGGGTGAACACGCCGCCAAGCGTTTCGATACCCAACGACAAAGGCGTAACGTCAAGCAAAAGCACGTCTTTTACTTCGCCCGTCAAAACACCGCCTTGTACAGCCGCGCCGATAGCAACGCATTCGTCGGGGTTGATGCCCTTGAAAGGTTCTTTGCCCGTAACTTCCTTAACTTTTGCCACAACTGCGGGCATACGGGTAGAACCGCCGACAAGAATAACCTTATCGATGTCGTTATAGGACAAGCCTGCGTCGCGCATAGCCGCTTTCATAGGCGCAACCGTTCTTTCCAAAAGGTCAGCCGTCATCGTTTCAAATTTTTGCTTGGTAAGGGTAACGTCCAAGTGTTGAGGGCCTTCCGCGCTCATGGAAATGAAAGGAAGGTTTACGTTGGTAGAAGACATACCCGAAAGTTCAATCTTCGCCTTTTCAGCCGCTTCCTTCAAACGTTGCATAGCCATTTTGTCCTTAGACAAATCGATAGCGTGCGATTTTTTAAATTCGTCTACGAGATAATCGATAATCTTGTTATCCCAGTCGTCGCCGCCGAGCTTGGTGTCGCCGTTGGTTGCCAAAACTTCGAATACGCCGTCGGAAATTTCAAGAATGGAAACGTCGAACGTACCGCCGCCAAGGTCGTAAATCATAACCTTGCCGCCCTTGTCCTTGTCAAGACCGTACGCAAGCGCAGCCGCCGTAGGTTCATTGATAATACGAAGCACGTTAAGCCCTGCGATTTTACCTGCGTCCTTGGTTGCTTGACGTTGGCTGTCCGAGAAATACGCAGGACAGGTGATAACCGCTTCGGTTACCGTTTGTCCAAGATACGCTTCCGCGTCCGCCTTCAATTTTGCAAGGGTCATTGCAGAAATTTCTTGGGGAGAATAGTCCTTACCGTCTACGTTTACTTTATAATCGGAACCCATGTGACGTTTGATGGAAATAATCGTCTTGTCGGGATTAGCCACCGCCTGACGTTTTGCCGCCTGACCAACCACACGAGAACCGTCTTTTTGGAAAGAAACCACGGACGGAGTCGTTCTTGCGCCTTCCGCGTTGGTGATAACGACGGGTTCGCCGCCTTCCATAACCGCTACGCAAGAGTTCGTCGTACCAAGGTCAATACCAATAACTTTACCTGCCATAATTTTCATACTCCTTTGCCGCCGTTTGCGGCAGTTGATTTTGTTTACAATTATATGTAACCGCAAGAAAAAACAATTAAACAAATTTTTCTAATTTTTTATAAATTTTTTTTAACTTTTTTATAAAAAAAGGATTTTGCAGACAAAACCCCTTTTCGCTTGTCAAAACAAAGCAAATATGGTATGATAAAAGTATGATTAAGATAGACGAAATACAAGGACGCTTGCGCGAAGCGTTGCAATACACCCCCCTTTCGCAAAAGGAAATAGCGGCAAAATTAGGGGTAGACCCGTCCACGGTGAGCAAATACGCCCGCGGCTGCGCAACGCCGTCCTTGGACGCGTTTGCCGCGCTTTGCGAAATTTTGGACGTATCGGCGGACGAAATTTTGGGTTTGAAATAATAATATATAACAAAACGGTGGAGAGCAATTCTCCGCCGTTTTTTTATTGTTCTTGCGGAATGTTTCCGCTAACCCAGCAAGATGATCTTGCAGTCTGTCTTACCATCTTTTCATACGTTCTTTCAGCTTGCATTCGACTGTGCAAGCTTTCTTATCCTAATGCGAAACAAACTTAAAAAACGAGTGAATGATACAGCAAGCTGAGCTTACAGGCAGTCTTACGTCTTTTCGTGCGTTTTTTAATGCTGGAAACGACTGTGTGGACAACACTATTTGGATACAGTTTTTGCCCGTTTGAAACGGGATAAAACGTCGCAGATGCGGGCAGTTCAAGAAAGGCGCGGCTTTGCCGACGGAAGTGTACATAGACGTACACGCGCAAGGCAAAACGTAAGCCTGACGCCGAAATGCGACGCATATTCGGCGTTTTATGGTCTTAAACCGCTGCCGCCTTGCAGGGTAATCGTTTCCCCCGTTACGTAGCTCGCTTCGTCGCTGCAAAGGAACACGCACATACCGCCAACGTCCTTTTCAGGGTCGGCAAACCTACCCATAGGCACGCCCTTAATCGTCTGTTCGTAACGTTCGGGGTATTCTTCCTTAAACTTTTGCAAACCTTCCGTCATTGCCAAGGGACAAATCACGTTGACACGTACGCCGTAAGGCGCCCATTCCGTTGCCGCTACGCGCGACAAACCGCGGATACCTTCCTTCGCCGCCGCGTAGGACGACTGCGCAATACGCCCAAACAAGCCCGCGCCGCTCGCAAAATTGACAACCGCGCCCTTGCTTTCTTTCAGGTACGGGAACGCCTTTTGCATATAGAAAAACGTAGCGTAAATCCCCGAATAAATCGCCAAATCCAAGTCTTCCTTGGTATGGTCGATAAGCATTTTCCCCGAAGCGGAAGCCTGTGCGTTGTTCACCACCGCGTCAATGCGCCCAAAGCGTTCTACCGTCTTGTCGATTACGTTTTGAATCGCCGCTTCGTCCGCGCCGTCCGCCGTCACCGTCAACACTTCGCAACCGTGCGCCGCTTCCAGCTTCTCTTTCGCCGCAAGCAAAGTGGATTCCGTTCTGCCCGTGATAACAAGCTTCGCGCCCGCCTTTGCAAACGCCGTCGAAAGCCCAAAACCGATACCCCTGCCGCCGCCTGTAATAATAACAACCTTATCTTGTAAACTAATCATATTTTACACCTACCTTTTTTATATTTTTATTTTTGTTGTTGGAATAGAACCTTATTTTTAACAACAAGCCATAGGAATAAACACCGCAAAAATCGAAGCGATAAAAATTACCGTCGAAATATACCGCACCGCCGCGTTCGTCTGCTTTAAACCCAGCACAAAGGACGCAATCCCCCCGCCGAGCGAAACAAAACCAAACAAGAGTGCCGCCGACGCCGACTCGTATAATTCCGAGCTGTATTGCGAAGAAGAATACCCTTGATAATAATACAAGTACGAATAAATCCCGCTGATGACAACCGCCAACGAAAGCCCGATAAACACCGCCGCGATAATCCCAAAAATTCTCGCCAATTTTGCCGTTTTCAAATCATTCGCAGCCTTCTCTTCTTCCGTAGGCTCGCTTTGTATTTGCGCCGTCGGTTGCATAGGTTGGATAGGTTGCTCAAATTTCGGCTGCGCCGTCGGATTTACTTGTTCCTGCAAAGCGGAAAAATCCACTTTCTTCACCATCATGCCGCAATGTGGGCAAAGCACCGCTTGGTCCAAAATTTCTTTACCGCAATATCTACAAAACATATTCTATACTCCTTTGCGTTTACACGCCATAAAATACCATACTTAAATACATACCCCAGCCAAGGGCAAAGGCTATGATACCCACCACAAACGCCACGGTCGGCATCGCGCCCATCGGTTGGGTTGCTTTTTGCTTAAACACGAACGCCAAAATCCCCATCAAGAGCGCAACGGGCGAAACCGCATACGCGCCCAAAAGCGGAAACATGGAAAGCAACACCAGTATAATCCCGCCTTCGTTCCCTGCCGCAAAGCCAAGCCACATTAGGAAGAAAAAGAAAAAGCTACACAGCAAAGAAACGCCGCCAAACGAAAGCCCGATGATAGAAAACACCTTCGCTTTGCGCGCGCCCTTACGGCTGGGTTGGACAGGTTGCGCTTCGACTGTTTGCGAAACGCTCGGTTGCAAAGCAGGCGATTGCGAAACGCTCGGTTGTCCCTGCGCCGAAGCCGTTTTTTCCGCATTATGTACCAAACAACCGCATTTTGTACAAACGACGGCTTGTTCTAAAAGCTCGTTCCCACAATATTTACAAAACATATACCTATACTCCTTACGTTACGCACAAAGCAGCGCGAAAAACAGTACCGTCACCGCAAAGACCACGATCCCCAAAACAAAAGCTACGATAGGAAAAGCCCCCGTGCGTTCGACGGATTTTTTCTTGAACACAAACGCCAAAATCCCCGTTGTCAAGGCAAACGGCGAAGCAATCAACATACCGTACAAGCCGAATAGTGCGAAAATCGCTATCCACACACCGCCATAATTTAAGCCGCTCGTACTGCCAGACGATAACGCCACGTCCATTAAAACAAAAAACCACAAAGCGCAAAGAAAAGTCACGCAACTAATCGCCGTCGCTACGCCCGAAAAAATCTTCGACAAACGGAAAAATTTACGCGTGCGCTTTTTCGCCAGCTCTTCTTCGGTTAGCGGAGCAGGAGCAGGCGTCTGGGGCGCATACGCCTGATTTTGTCGCGCGGTATAGCCCGCGCCGCTTGCCGCATTATGTACCAAACAACCGCATTTCGTACAAATCACCGCGTTATCCGCCACTTCGTTTCCGCAATATCTGCAAAACATACGCTTCCCCCTTTTCTTTTGGTTTTTACATTATAATACGCAAAGCCCGTTTTGTCAAGACCCGACGATAAAAAAATCCGCGAAGAACCCTTCCCCGCGGACAAATTTTATTGCGTAGCCGCTCACGACCAAGTTGAACCAGCCGCAGAGCGTTATTTTTCGCATCTTTTGTCAAATGTGTTCTTGTAGTATGCCAATACGACTGCGCCCGCCTTTGCCAAAATCTATCAAAAAATCATCGCTTTGCGGTGCATAGCAGTTTATGATGAGCAGATTTTGGTTAAGACAAGGCAAAATCGCAGGGCAACCATGCGGTGTCCGAGAAGTTTAACGCAGTATTAGACGAAATCCGCCATCAAAAACCTGGTTCAATTCGGTTGCGAGTGGCTAACGATAACCTGCGCGTAGCGCAATACCTTATCGCCCTTTTTATAGCCCTTGACGTACACCTGTTTTACAACGCCGCTTTCTTCCCCTTCCGCGGCAGGAATAGCCATAATCGCTTCCATTTCATCCGCGTTAAAGGGCTGACCCACGGGGTCGATTTCCACTACGTTTTCCCCTTCCAGCACCTTTTTATAGGCTTTCAAAATCATATCCAAGCCCTGCTTGGTTTTTTCGTCCGCGCAAGAAGCCAACGCGCGTTCCAAATTATCCCCGATAGGGAACAAAGCCGCGACTACGTCATTTCTGCCTTCTTGGTAGCGTTGCGCCGCTTGGTTTTGGGTACGGCGACGGTAATTTTCGTATTCCGCCGTCACAGCGTACCATTTACGCTTGCTTTCTTCCGCTTCCGCAAGAGCCTTTTCGATTTCTTCCTGCTTTTTATTCGTCTTTTTCTTTGCGGGCTTTTCCTTTGCTTCTTCCGCTTGTAATTCTTCTTTCAATTCTTCGTTTTCCATATCCTACACCAACCTTACAAAGCTTTTACGTTATATTTATAAAGCCTTTTTTTGATTTTTAAACAATTTTTGTCAAAATTCCAAATGCGCAAATTTATCGCGGCGAGAATAACGGTAGAACACCGCTTTTCTGCCGATAACGATTACGCAAACGGCTTCCAACAGCTCGGCTACGTTTTCGGCAAGATTTTTCGGGTCTTCGTCCGCCGTTTCCAAGATATTTACCTTGATAAGCTCGTGTGCGTCCAAAGCGTCGGAAAGGGTTTTTAATAAATTGTCGGTGATACCGCCCTTGCCGATTTGGGTTACGGGGGATAAATTCGCCGCAATCGATTTTAATTTGCTTCTTTGTTTACTGGTAATGTTTTCTGTTGTTACTATCATAATTTTTCTATCCTTCTTATTTACGCCATCGCGTATTGACCGCTTGCGCGGTGAGTAGCGCAAGCAAGCTGAGCTTGCTTTTTGTGGGCTTTTCACCTATGGGCTTTGCCCATACTCGTTAAGGGCTACTCGCCCTTACAACCCCGCAAGGGAATGATTCCCTTGACCTTTTCCCCGCTCGTTTGTAATGGGTAAAACGTCGCAGATGCGAGCAGTTCAAGAAAGGCGCGGCTTTGCCGACGGGAGTGTACATAAGCGTACACGAGCAAGGCAAAACGTAAGCCTGACGCCGAAATGCGACGCATATTCGGCGTTTTACGGAATGAAGTCGAATTCCACGTCCCCGATCGATACGGTATCCCCTTCTTGACAACCCATCTTCACGAGTTCTTTGATAACGCCGCGAAGACGAAGCACCTTTTGGAAATACAACATCGAATCGGGGTTATTCAAAACCACGTTACGGCAAAGCATATCCACCAAACCGCCGACAACCACGTACACGCCGTCTTCGTCCTTGAAAATTTCAAAGCTCAAATCATCGTTCGCCTTGTATTCAAATTCTTCTTCGGGACGGATAGGCTCTACGGGCGGCAGCTCGTCCAAAACAGCGAAAATCCCTTCAATAAGCTCTCTCGTGCCTTCGCCCGAAATCGCCGTGATGGGGAAAATCTTATACTTTCTGCCGTACTTTTTCTTAAACGCCTTCAAATTATCTTCCGCGCCGTACACGTCGCACTTGTTGCATACGATAATCTGCGGCAAACCCGCCAACGTTTCGCTAAACTCTTTCAGCTCGTCGTTGATTTTCTTAAAATCTTCAATGGGGTCGCGCCCTTCACAGCCCGATATGTCTACTACGTGGCAAAGCATACGGGTACGCTCGATATGGCGCAAGAAATCGTGACCAAGCCCCGCGCCCTGCGCCGCCCCTTCGATAAGCCCGGGAATATCCGCCGCCACAAAGGATTTTTCGTAATAGCGCACCACGCCAAGATTAGGCGAAAGGGTGGTGAAATGATAGTTGGCGATTTTCGGCTTCGCCGCGGAAATCTTACTCAAAAGAGTGCTCTTGCCCACGTTGGGGAACCCAACAAAGCCCACGTCCGCAATCACTTTAAGTTCCAAAATAACGTTGTGCTGTTTAACCTTTTCCCCTTTTTGTGCAAAGTTCGGCGCGTGTCTGCGCGCGGTGGTGAAACGCACGTTCCCCTTGCCGCCGTTGCCGCCGCGGGCAACCAAAACTTCCTGCCCGTCTTCAAAAACGTCGCAAATCAGCCTGCCCGTTTCTTCGTCGCGCACCAAAGTCCCCAAAGGCACTTTGATATAGATATTTTTCCCGCTCTTACCAAAGCATTTTTGCGTACCGCCCATCTCGCCGTTTTCGGCAAAATAGCGGGATTGAAAACGGAAAGGGAACAAATCGTTCATATCCTTATCCCCGACGAAATACACGTCGCCGCCCTTGCCGCCGTCGCCGCCGTCAGGCCCGCAGGCAGGCTTGCCTTTATAGGCTTTAAAGGAGTTCATGCCGTCCCCGCCGTCACCTGCTCTGATTACGATTCGCACTTTATCGGTAAATTCACCCGTAGCCATAATAAAAAACCTCTTTTTTCTCTTATTCCATAAGAGTATAACAAATTTTACCGCAAAAATCAATGATTTTTATTGTCTTTTCGCATTTTCCTTTTCACAACCCACCAAGCAAAAAGAGCGCCAAAGCGCTCTTTTTTATTGTTTTATCAAAATCCACAAACAAATACAGTCGAACGTTGCCTTAAAAAACGTTTACAAGACGTAAGACTGCATCCAAGCTCAGCTTTGTCATTCTGGAGCGTAGCGATAGAATCCCCATTATGTCATACCGAGCGAAGCCGTTAGGCGCAGTCGAGCGTATCTCTTTCATCAATGGGATACACTCCATTTCATTCGTTTCACTCATTTCAGTCGGTATGACTCACGCCCCCCACACTCGCACGCTTCCTTAAAAAGCGCACAATAAGACGTAAGACTTGTCAGCGGAAACCTTCCGCTCAAAGCTCAGCTTTGCGTGGCAATCTTGCTATAAACCCCAGCATTACTTCTTCACTATTCACTCTTACCTATTACCTAAAAAAGAGCGCCAAAGCGCTCTTTTTTACTTCCTATTCCATTGTACGCTTTGCAAAATCCCCGTGGAAAACACTTTTTTCGCGTTATTCCCCGTCCGCAGAGCTTCTTCCACCAAATCGGTGAAAAACTGCTTTGCATCCGTCAGTCTTTCGCAAAATAAATAGTACGCCAGCGAACCAGGCACCGTATTTACTTCGCAAAGATACACTTCTTCCCCCGCCGTCAAAAAGTCAAACCGCACCACGCCCCGCATATTCATTCTTTTATAAATTTTGCGGGTGTACGCGCGGATTTTCTCCCTTACGGAGCCATTCATCGCATACCTGCCCCCGCCTTTTTGTAAAATTTCCCTGTTTTCGTCACTTTTGCGCTTGACGTACTTGTCTTCAAACGAATATATCCCGTCCCCAAACGCACCTTCCGCTTCGGACACGATAATTTCGCCGTTTAACACGTACGCCGCGCAGTTGACGTCCTGCTTGTTTTCTAAAAATTTCTCTATCAGCACCCTATCGTCCATCAAAAAGGCGTTTTCTATCGCCGTCTTTGCTTCGTCTTCGTTTCTCGCCACCGCTATGCCTATGGACGAGCCCAAGTGCGCGGGTTTGACCACGACGGGAAATTTCAAGCGCGAAGCAATGCTTTTTAATAAAAAAGCCCCCCGTTTTTCGTAATCCTTTTCGTTGACGCGGATATAATCCAAAACGGGCACTTCCAAGCCCTTCATCACGAGCTTCGTCGTGTATTTATCCATAAACACCCCCGAAGCTGTCAAATCGGGGGAAGCCAACGGCACGCCGTTTTGCTCCATCCACGCCGCAACGCCGCCCCCTTCCCCAAAACCGCCGTGACAACAGTTAATCGCCGCGTCTATTTTGGCTATCTTGCGTAGCTTTTTCTTCGTCGGCGAAAAGGCGTACGCCGTCCCTTCTTCCAAAATCACCCGTTCGAAGCTTTCTATTTTCATATTCTTAAAAACGTCCAGCTCCGTCATTTTCGGCGAAGTATACGCTCTGCCGTCCGTATGTAAATACACGGGCAAAATTTCAAAATTTTCTTGCAAAAGCCTTGCCACGAACACCCCCGTCAGCACGGAAATTTCGTTTTCGCAAGACCGACCGCCAAAAAACACCCCCACTTTTTGCATAAAAAAACACCCCCGCGACTTATTTTTTCGCTTTGGTGTTTCTTTTGCTTATTCAGTTTTTCTTTTTCACAAAATCCATTCGCTCACCCACTCGTCCGTACTCTTAAAAAACGTCGGGTAAATCGTTTAAAAACAACACGGCATCGCCCGCGCCCAAAAATTCCTGCAAAATCGGTTTTGCGCCGTCTAAGGTTTTTGCAAACGTCAGTTTGGACAAATCGCCCCCCGCCGCAACGTAGCCGCATTTCACCGCCGTAACAAGGGTTTCGCCGACCAAAATCACCTTATCCAAACCCGCCTTGGCAATATATTCGCCAAGCTCCGCATTGATATTTTCTTCCAAAACCCCACATTCGATAATACCGGGCGTCACCACGCATTTTTTACCGTCAAAACGGCAAAGCGCGTCAATCGCCAGCTTCGCGCCACGCGGATTGCAATTATATCCGTCGTCCAAAATATACGCGCCGCCGCTTTCGATAAGCTGCAATCTATGCGCCACGGGCGTGATTTTTGCAAGCCCACGCGCAATTTCTTCTCTCGTCAAGCCCAAGCTTTCGCAAAGCTTCACGCAAAGCGCGATATTTTCCGCGTTCCCTTCGCCAAGCAAAGCCGTTTCCACCGCGATTTCTTCGCCGTTTACGGGCAAAACAAAGCGCGTTTTCGTCGCCTGCAAGGACAAATTTTTCACTTCGTCCGCGTACGCTACGCAATCGTATTTATCTTGGATATATTCGCGCAAACCATTGCCGCAAACAACCGTTTTTGCTCCGCATTTCAAAATTTCACTCTTTTCCGCGAATACGTTTTCAAGAGAGCCGAACGTGCCGATATGCTGGGCGCATACCCCCGTAAAAATCGCGTAATCGGGCTTTACAAGCGAACAAAGCTCGGCAATATCCCCCTGCTTTCTCGCGCCCATTTCCGCAATCAGGATTTGTTTTCCTGCAAAATCGTCCGAAAACACCGTTTTGGCAATCCCAAGCGGCGTATTGTACGAAGCAGGCGTTTCCACCACCGCATATTTTTCCGACAGCAAGGTTTTTAAGATATTTTTTACGGAAGTTTTCCCAAAGCTTCCCACCACGCCGATACGCGTGATTTGACATTCGTCTAATACCTGCCCCGCCCGTTTTACAAATTTTTTGTTGCGCGCGTTTTCAAACACGGACAAAATCCCGTTCGCCAAGCCCAAAATTACAGGCAAAAGCATAGGCATAATCGCAAAGGGCAAATAGGCAAGCAAGCCGTAAATATACGACCCGTTTTTCTCGCTTAACCACCACAAGAAATAAATAATACCGCAGCCAACCGCCGCCGTCAAAACAAGATAGGCAACGAACAAGCGATTGCTCCGTCCCGTATTCTTCAACGGCACTTTTAAGGCGTATTTCCCCGACGAAAAAGCAAAGGCAAAGCACAGCCCGAAAAAGGGAACGGCAGAACAAATCAACGCCCACGTAACGCCTAAAAAAGAAAAGCAAAGGCAAGCGACCGCCGCCGCTAAAAATAAGCAAAGCGAAAGCACCGCAAGGCGGTTGAAAAACAAGTTTTCTTTGCCTTTCAACCAACGGAAAAAGGGAGTATTTTTATACCCGCTCTGTTGCATAGCCCCTATCAAAGCGCGCGTACCAAAGCACAGCAAAACCGCCGTCACCGCGCCCGCTATTATTTTGTATAAATCATCCATATAAAAATTCCTCTGTCAAAAGGTTAAAGGTCAAAGGATCGTCTACGAAGGCGAAATGCCCGCCGGGAACAAAGCGCAGCTTGGCGTTGGGAAAGGCAGCCGCGTAAATTTCCGCTTCCCTTCTCGTCGTCACGCCGTCCTTTTCCCCTTCCAAAATCAAAACGGGGTTTCGCACTTTCCGTGCGCATTCGCGCAGGTCTTCGTTGACAATTTTTTTATAGCTTTCTTTCATGATCGGCGAAAGCCTTTTATACTCCGCGCTCCCAAACCGCCTTTCGGCAAACGTAGGCGCAAACTTTTTCACAAAACGGTAGGTTTTCACCTTTACTCGATAGGAAAAACCCCGCTTTAAAACAATTCCCGCAGGCCCCGTCAATACCATCTTATCAAAAACAGAGCCGCGCTCGCTCGCCAGCTTCACCGCCACCCTACACCCAAAGGAATGGGCGACGACGCTCGGTTTTTGGATATGCAAAAGGGACATCGCGCTATACAGCCACTCCGCATAATCCCCCACGGAATAGGCTTCCTGCAAAGCCCCGCCTTTGCCAAACCCGACGAAATCCAACGCCGTTACGCGATAAAATCGGGAAAAATACTCGATTTGTCTTGAAAAAGCTTCTTTGGACGAGAGATAGCCGTGCAAAAACAGCAAATCCTGTCCCTTTCCCTTTTGTAAAAACGAAAGGTCGGATATTTTTACTCGCACTCCGTCCACCCCGTCTTTATTTTTTCGTTTACGCTTCGGGATACAAATCCTTTTTCAGCTCCAAGCAGTCTTCGCCGTCCGCATAATACCGCTTACGAAGCCTTAACTTTTCAAAACCCTGCCCCAAATACAAGGACAAAGCCGCTTGGTTGGATACCCGTACTTCCAAAAAAATTTGTCGCGCGCCCTTTGCTTGCATAGCGGTAATAAACGCTTGTGCCAACTCTTTACCAAAGCCCTTGCCGCGAAAGGCAGGCAAAACCGCCACCTTGTACAGCTCCGCGTCTTCAAAAACCACGTTGCCGTACACAAAGCCGATTTCTTCGCCGTCCTGCTCCGCCAGCAAGCAACAAAATCCGTTCTGCTTTGCCGTATCGCGTAGCATTTCCATCGTCCAAGCGTCCGCAAAACAAGCTTTTTCCAAAAGGGCAAGCCTGCCCAAATCCTTGTCGGTAAAACGTTTGATTTCCACCTTATTTCTTCCCTTCCGCATTGATTTCCGCGGAACTCTTGCGCACGTACAAAGCCGCCAAATCCCCAAACCGCTTTTCTTGGGACAACGCTTTCGCCGCCGCAAGCAAGCCTTTTACTTGGTCGATTGTCTGCACCTGCGCTTTGTTTGCAATGGGCAAATTATCCCCGCCGAGCAAAGCGTACCCGTCCTTGGCAAGCGCCAGCACTTCTTCTTCCGTCAAGTACGCGGGCGCAAAGCAAACTTCGCCGTTTTTATACCCGCAAACGTAATAGCAATCGTGCAACGCGTCGATCAAGCAAAGCATTTTTCCCTGCGTATCTATCCTATTATATGCCGCCACGTCAAAAGAAGTGATAGGCAAGGTGGGCTTGGAAAAAGCCGCCGCAAAGCCTTTCGCCGTCGCAATCCCGATACGGATACCCGTAAACGAGCCCGCGCCGACAACCGCGCCGAAAAAGTCGCATTCATAAAGCTGCATATCCGCTTTTTTCAGCGTTTCGTCCACCGCAGGCATAATGGAAACGGCGTGCTTCATCGCGCAGTTTTCTATATACGTAGCGTATTCTATTCCGTTTTTCACGGCAACGACGGCAAGGTGATTGCCGCTCGTATCCACCGCCAAAAAATTCGACATATTATTCTCCGTCACACTCGATTTCCCGTTCGTTTTCGCTGATTTTGCGGATAATCACTCTTTTTACTTTACGGGGCAAAAGCGGCGCGATATTTTGCGCCCATTCGATAAGGCAAATGCCGCCCATATCAAAATAATCGGCAAGCCCTAAATTTTCCGCCTGCTCCACCGATTCGATACGATAGCAGTCGTAATGAAACAACCGCCCGTCGTAATCGTTCATATACGCGTAGGTGGGACTGGTGACTTCTTCTTGAATACCAAGCCCTTTGGCTACGCCCTTGGAAAAAACGGTTTTTCCCGCGCCCATATCCCCGTCGAGCAACACTACGTCGCCCGCGCGCAGGGTTTTTGCATATTCGCAGGCAAACGCTTCCGTTTCTTCCCGCGTTTTCGTGATAATCTTTCTCATAGCTTTATTATACGGCATACACGCGATTTTTGCAAATCTTTGCGCGCCCTTGCGTTAAATTTTCATTTTTTTCAAGAAATTTGACAAACGTTTGTATAAAAGCACGGTCAACAAGCTCACCGAAACCGTTTTAATAAGGTTGAACGCCGCTACGTACCAAAATACTTCGGCGAAAAAGCTCGCCGCGCCGTCACCCATATATAAAGGGAAATTGATAAAGCGGTTGGACAACAGCGCCGCCACCGTACCCAGCAGGCAAGCCGCCGCCAAAGCCCAAAGCACCGTTTTAAAGCCCTTGCGGAAATGGTAGGCGATAGACGGGAGCAAAATATACGACGAAGTCATAAGGATATTCGCGATTTCTCCCACGCCGCCCGACGACGAACCCAGCGCGCGCAAGCCTTCTTTTAAAAGGCATACGATTACCCCTTCTATCGGGCCGAGCAAAAAGGAAATGAGCAATATGAACACGTTGCCCAAGTCTAATTTTAAAAAAGGCGTAGCGGGGAAAATGGGGATTTCAAACCAGCTCACTGCGTACGAAAGGGCGACGAATACCGCCATCAAAGCCAAACGCTTTGCGGAAAAACGCTGTTTTACGCTGGGTTTTTTGCGCGTAGGTTTTTGCGTTGAACGCGTACCTGCCCCGCCCGTTTTTATTTCGACGCGCTTATATCGTGTTTTTATTCTCGTTTCGAATAACCCGCCGCACATAGGGCAACGTTTTATCGCGTTTTCTTTTTTAATTTGTAGCTTGGAAGAACAATACGGGCAGGATATTTGCGCGTAATCTTCCCTTGTTGATGTTATCGTTTTATGCATAAAAAAACACCCCTTACTTCGGGGCTGCGGAAGATTGCGGAAAGTTGCGGAAGGTTTCCGTAAGACGAAAAAGTCGTAGATACGAGCAGTTCAAGGCGCAACGAGTACACGCGAAAGAGCGTACGTAGACGTACGTAACTGAGCGGGCACGGAGTTGCAACGCCGAAATGCGAAGTATATACGGCTTTTTCATAACTTTTTCCGTCCGGACTCTCACCGTCGGTTTTGGACTTTCACCAAATCGGGGACAAACGCTTACGCTTTGTCCTTCGCAGACTATACTGCCGATGGGGAATTTCACCCCGCCCCAAAGTTATAAAAAATATTGTAGATATAGTATATACCAAAAAACAAACGCTGTCAACCGTTTTTTCAAGCTTTTGATTGACAGCGCGTTTTTCTATTCGTCGATTTCTTTTATAAGGGGAAATTCCACGTAAAAGACGCTTCCCTTGCCCACTTCGCTTTCCACGCCAAATACAAAGCCGTGGAGCTGCAACACCGTTTTGACGATAGACAAACCCAAGCCCGTACCCTGCACGGGGCGTTTGTGGGTTTCGGTGGAGCGGTAATATCTATCCCAAATATCAGCAATTTCTTCGGGTTTAATCCCTTTGCCCGTATCCTGGACTTCTAATTTGAAGCAATCCGCGCCCGTTTGTTTTAAACGGATAAACACCTTTTTATCGTCCCCCGTGTAATTGACGGCGTTGCCGATAAGGTTGTATATCGCTTGTTCTATCTTCACTTCGTCCGCGTAGGTAGTTAAGTTTTCTTCCACGTCCAAGACAAAGCCATAGCCCTGCGTTTCTTTTAAATACGCAAACCTATCCAAAATCTCTCTTATCTTTTCGGACATATCCACGGCTTGCTTTTTAAAATCCCCCAAGCCCGCGCGGATTTTGGATAAATCCAGCACGTCGGAAACCAAGGACGCCAGCCTATCCGCTTCGTCTACGATAATCTGCGCGTGTTTGTTACGCTTTTCGGGAATATCCCCCGAAATTTCCATAATCATAGACGCGTACCCCTTAATCATCGTCAAGGGCGTTTTAAAATCGTGCGAAACGTTTGCGATCAGCTCTTTTTGCATACGGTCGGTTTTGGAAATTTCATCGCGGGCAAAATTTAAGGTGTCGGCAAGCTCCGCCATTTCTTGTCCGTAATCCGCGCCGTGGAAATCGACGCTGAAATCCCCCTGCGCCAACAAATGCGCCTTTTCCGTCATTTCCGCAAGGGGCTTGGTAAGCCAACCCGAAAGCGCGCTCGCCACCGCAAAGCTTAAAATAAAGGTGAATATTGCCATCAAGCCCATACGCACGTTCATATGCGAAACGACCTGCTCCATCAACACCAAGGTTTCGCCGACGTACAAATACAAAGGCGTTTCCCCGTACAAATATACCCGCGTCGCGTATACGTATTCCCCGTCTCCTTCAAACAAAGCGTGCTCCGCGCCCGCGCTTTGTATATCCGAAAGAATACGCTCCATCTCTTGGGTGAAATCAAAATATTGCTTATAATCGGGGTCGTTTTCATTCAAGGACGGCTCGGTGGGGAACACCACTTCCCCGCGCTCGCTCAATAAAAAAATACGCACGTCGTTTTGCATAGACAAAAGCCGCAAATACCCGCTCCAATTCCCGTCCAGCCATTCGGGTACGCCGCCGTCCACCGATTTTTTAATCAGCTCGCCTTTGCGAGAAACTTCCTTAGACGCTTCGTCCTTGTAGGCTTTGGATAAGAAGTATTGCTGACTGAAACCGAACAATAAAACCACGCACAAGGTAAACACGGTAAAAATCGTCCACAGCAAAAAAAAGACGCTGGTGCGGCGTTGCGCGCCGCGGTATTTGCGCCTTCTTCTTTGCGTTCTATTCGTAGCGTTTTGATTTTTTGTCCGTTTATCCATACGAAGCCCTAATCCCGCTTATTCTTCAAATTTATACCCAAGCCCACGCAGGGTCACGATAAATTTTCTATAATCTTTTAAATTACTGCGCAGCATTTTGATATGCGTATCCACCGTTCTGTCGTCGCCGTAAAAATCAAAGCCCCATACGTCGTACAAAAGCTTTTCACGCGTCAAAGCGATGCCCTTATTGCGGACAAGATAAAACAGCAATTCGTACTCCTTGGGCGTAAGCTCCGCCTTCACGCCGTCCACGTACACGTTTCTGCCCGCCATATCCACTTCCAAGCCTTCGAATTTCAAAATCTCATTCCCCGACGGCGTCATACGGCGGCGCTTGGTGACGGCATTGATACGCGCCATCACTTCCTTGGGCGAAAAAGGCTTGGTCACGTAATCGTCCACGCCGATTTCAAAGGCGAACAGCTTGTCGTATTCTTCCCCGCGCGCCGAAAGCATAATCACGGGCAGGTCCTTAACCTTTTTAATCTCTTTCACAGCCGAAAAGCCGTCCAAGTGCGGCATCATAACGTCCATCAAAACCAAGTCGTAATCATTATCGCGGCAAAGCTTCACGGCTTCCATACCGTCCGCCGCTTCAAAAGCTTCGTTGCCTTCAAATTCCACGTATTCACGCAAAACGTCGCGTATCATCGCTTCATCGTCTACAATCAAAATCTTCATTTGAAAACCCCTTTATTCTTCCCTATTTTTTACTTTACTTTATGAATATAAACAATTTTTGTCAAGTTTACAACAAAACAGCGTGAAATCTTGGTGAAAATTGCCAAATACATACCTTCACCAAGCTCCCACGCCGTCAGTATATCAAATTTTTACCCTTTTGTCAAGCCCCTTTATTTTATAGCGCAAAGACAAAAAACTCTCTCCAAATCCCCACGCCCACACGGTCGAACGCTTCCTTAAAAAACGCACGAAAAGACGTAAGACTGCCTGCAAGCTCATCTCGCTGTCAGCGGAACCCTTCCGCTTACTCATATTCTTCAAAATTACGGCTCAACGGCTCTGCCGCAAACCCGCTACCGCTCGACGGACAAGTATTTCCGCTCGGCGGACACCGCTCGTTTCGTCCCGAACCGCCGTTTTTTCCGTTTTCCGCGCCGCGGGGCAAACCGATATTCACCAAAATCACGTCTTCCCCGATTTTGACGATTTGTTTCAGGTCAATAAACAGCTCGTTTTTCTTCCTACCCCAGCCCTTGTTTCCGGGCACGACAATACCCAGCCACCGATTTTCGGGATAACATAGCGCCACGTCGCAAACCCTACCCAACTTCCTGCCATCCTTCGTGTTGACAACTTCCTTGGTTCGAAGGGAAGAAAAACTCAATTCCATACAAAAACGCCCCCGCAAATACTCGTTAGTGTAAGTATATGCAAGAGCGTTTGTATTTGTGTCAAATTTCCCCAAAAAAGTGTTTATCTGCGCGGCAGATACGCGTACAAGCCGTCCACGTAAACGGTCTTATTTTTCACGTTATTTTCGCGATACGTGGCATACAGGGTCGCGTTCACTTCCATTTCTTCCAAGGAAACAAAGCTCCCGCTGCCGTCTTTGACAACGTATTGCGGCACGTTTTCAAAGGTATAACCGCGATTATCGTCGGCTACAAGATTGACGCCGTTGTAGGATACTTTTATGATTTCCGCTTCTTCCACGTCCACGTCTTTCAGCTTGCCGTTGATGACGATTTTAGAAGGATAGCTGTCTTGGATATACAGCTCGCCCGTGTACTCGATTTCCACGATGTCGCCTAAAATCAGTTCTTCGATATCATATTCGTCATAGTTAAAGAAAATCGTGCTTCCAGCCAGCAGGTACGTAACTTTTCCTTGAACGTGCACCCCATAATCGCCGTTGACAACCAAACTTGTTTCTTTTTTGTCCGTAAACAAACCGCCGCCACAGCTCGCGCCGAAAAAGGTAAAAATCGTCGCGCAAGCAATCGCAAAAGCCTTCTTCTTCATCACGTACCCCCTTTTCAGTTTTTCCGCCTTCATTGTAACAAAAAAAATCCCCCTTGTCAATACCCGCAAAAAAAATCTTGTCCGATTTTTCGGGTTTTTTTGTCCTTTTTTGCCGCTTTTACGAAATATTCAGCTTAATATCCCGCAAAGCGTTCTTTTCCAAGCGCGAAACCTGCGCCTGCGAAATCCCTACTTCTTCCGAAATCTCCGTCTGCGTCTTGCCTTGATAATACCGCAAAAACAAAATTTTCTTTTCCCGTTCCCCCAGCTTTTCCATAGCTTCGCTCAAAGCCACGTGCTCCGTCCATACTTCGTCCGTATTCTTCTCGTCGCAAAGCTGATCCATAAGCAACAGCGTATCCCCCGCCTTGTTAAAAACGGGCTCGTACAAGGACACGGGGTCGGAAATCGCGTCCAAAGCATACACCACTTCCCGCCGCTCTAATTGCAAAGCCTGCGCAATTTTTTCAATCGTCGCTTCTTCGTCGCGGCTTTCGATTTCTTCGCGCGCTTTCAAAACGCGATAGGCTGTGTCGCGGATAGAGCGCGAAACCCGCAACGAATTTCCGTCCCGAAGATACCGTTTAATTTCCCCGACGATCATCGGCACGGCGTAGGTAGAAAATTTCACTCCCACGCTCACGTCAAACCCGTCTATGGCTTTGATAAGCCCCACGCAGCCCGCCTGAAACACGTCGTCCGCGCCCAGATTTTTGATACGAAACCGCTTAACCAGGGATAATACAAGCCGCATATTCCCGATGATAAACTGGTCGCGCGCTCGCTTGTCCCCCTTTTTCAGCCGTAACATAAGCTCTTCGTTTTCCTTGGCGGTCAGCTTGGGCAAGCCCGAAGTATCCACACCGCAAATTTCCACTTTTTGCATACGTTCACCCCCTTATGTAAATCCCAATAAAGGTCAACCCGCACAGTCGAACGCAAACTTAAAAAACGCAAGAAAAGATTGTAAAACAGCCTCAAAGCTCAGCTTTGCCGCCGCAAGGCGGTTAAGCCCCCAAAAACAACCGATAGGTTGCGCAAATCCACCGCTGAAAACGGTTATTCGCCAATCGGCGAAACTGTATCCAAATAATGCCGACCGCACAGTCGAACGCAAACTTAAAAAACGAAAGAGAAGACGTAAGACTTGTCAACGGAAACCTTCCGTAAAGTCAAGTATGCGCAATCCCTAAAATTTTTATACCCAAGCTTTTTTGTCATTGCAAGCGTAGCGATAGAATCCCCCTTGTCATACCGACCAAGTGGGCATAGCCCACGCGTGGAGCGTATCTCTTCCCTAAACAAAATCCCTACACCCCCACAGTCGCACACTTCCTTAAAGAACGCGCGAAAAGACGTAAGACTGCCTCCAAGCTCAGCTTGGTCATACCGAGCGAAGCCGTCAGGCGCAGTCGAGCGTATCTCTTTCATCAATGGGATACACTCCATTTCATTCGTTTCACTCATTTCAGTCGGTATGACTCACGCCCCCCACAATCGTCCATTATGTCATACCGACCGAGCGAAAGCGAGTGGAGCGTATCTCTTTCTCCAAATCCCCGCGCCCCCACAGTCGTCCATTATGTCATACCGACCAAGGGAGTGTAACGACCGCGTGGAGCGTATCCCTTTCTCCAAATCCCCACGCCCCCACAGTCGCACGCTACATTACAAGTAATCGAAAGGATTGTAAGACTGCCTGCAAGCTCACGCTTGCCCGCACTTCTTCACTATTCACTCTTACCTATTACCTAAAAAAAGAGCCCCGCAAGGCTCTTTTTCGTTTTTACAATGCCAATTTCAAAGCAGGCACAACGCCGTAATTAGTGAAATTCACTATGAGATTAGAATTAGAATACATAATCTCGTCAACGTATATGAGATTCGTACTATTCTCACTATAACAGTCAGGAGAGCGTCGTAACCATAAGCCGCTACCACGATACAAAGGTTTATCGCTCGTCAAACAACTTTGGCTTTGCGCATAATCGCTCACATATTTAAATTTCGCCGCATCATACGTTGAATAATTTGACAAAAATCCGTAGTTATTATTCGTCACTTCTTCTTCGCTTAACAAGAAAATTTTGTCGTTGGTGTTTTCACAAGCATAATCGTTGACGCCTTCATTCCAATAATCCGACCGTCCGTATGGATTTGTACTCTTTGCGCTGTTATCCACTTCCGTAACGTTGATTAAACTTTGTTGCAAGCTTGTAAACGCCGTTTCGTAAAACGTTTCATTCAACCACTTTCTTATATTGCTTTCTGCGTAGTTGTTTGCGTATACGGTTGCTCCATTTATCGTTCTCGAACTCGTGTTATGATAATATTCTTGACTGTCTATTACGCTGTTGCAAAGCAAAAATGCCGTGCCGTCCTTTTCTTCCAACACCGTCCAATTCAACGGCTCGTAAGCAAACCAATACACCGTACTTGTCATATATCCGTTGTCATCTTGATACGAATTATTCGTATTGCTACTATAATCTGTTCGATAGGGTCTGTAACTTGTAAAATACACCCCGCGATACATATTTCCGTCATGCGCCAAGTCTTGATACCACATATAATCGGTAGTGTTCACGCCACTATTGTCGCTATCCGTACCGATATAATACTTGTACGAAGTCCAGCTTTGAGAATTGCTTGCCGTAGGTAAAGCCCCTGCCGCCGAAGTCAACGCCGTAGTAAGCGCGCTGTCCGTCACCTTGCTTTGCGGATAAGAACCAAAGTTAATCGTCCCGTCCGACAATCTTTCGTACGTGGTGTTATCTTCGGGCAAAGGCTGCTCGGGCGGAACTTCATTTTCTTCGCCATTTTCAAGATTTTCCCAACCCGTTACGTAGAAAATCACGGCTTCTCCGCAAGCGCACTTCAACCATACTTCCGTACAAGCCGAATCCAAGCTTTCTGCCCAACAATTTCCACATTCTTCGATGGCAACGCGAAGCTCTTCGCTGTACTCGTACGTGGCTTCACTTTCCACAAAATACTGCTTCCCGCCTTCCCACGACCAATATAAATTGTGGTACACGGAGTCGTTCGCTATGGTAAATTCTATTTCCTTCTCACTGTAATTTGTATGTCCGCTGGGCAAACCGTTGCTTATTCTTCCCGTTTTATATTTTTTATAGGAGCTATCGAAATCCAGGCAAGTTGCTTTGTAATCTTTTACGACTGTAACGGCAACGTTGGCTATTTCGTCGTCACAGGTAGAACATACCAGGCTTACCTTATTTCCGTACAACGATTTTTCCAAATACGCATACGAATGACCGTAAGCCAAGTGCGGATATTTTTTCGGGCAGTATAAGCATTGCGAATATCCGTCTTCTATGCAAGAATTTTCCTTCGTCATTTGCTCGCTTATACTATGTTCGCCTTGATAATAAAAAGCAAACTCCGTATCGCAAACAGGACAATACGTAACCAATTCTCCGTATTCCTTACAGGTATTAGGTTGCGCCGAACCCCAACGTACGTAGCCGTTCTGTAAGCCGTCAACTATATATTTACTGAATACCCCTTGAAAAAGAGCGTCTTCTTCATCCAACGTTTCATCATTAAAGTCCACGCTGTAATATTCCCCTTCCACTATCACAAAGCCATCGTGTATCAAGTGCTTGCCGCCGCAAGGGTCATACGCTTCCGAAGACTCCGCTTCTTCCACGCTTTCCTTTTCTTCGCTGGAAACTTCTATTTGTTCAGAGCTTTCGACTTCTTCCACACTTTCAATGCTTTCGCTCGATTCGATACTTTCCAAGCTTTCTTCTTCCGAGCTTTCTTCCCAAATACTGCTTTCTAAAACAGAGCTTTGCTCGCTATATGACGATGATTCGTAAGGGTCTGCTCTATCATTCGTTCTATTGTTCGTCTTGGTAAAAAAACCAATCGCAGTGCCAGTCCCAATCACCGTCACCGCCGAAACAATACCAAAAACCAACCATTTAGATTTTGTGTCCATACCCAGCTTTTTGCCCATAAATCTCCTTTACGCAAACTATGTTTGCGTTTTCGCTTTAATATCACGTTCATTTTATCACTTTTTCCAAGCCTTGTCAATCTTCTCGCTACGTTCTAAAAAGAAAAAGGAGCTTTCGCCCCTTTACTCCATTTTTGCAATTTCCTTTTTTAAGCGCAAAATGATTTTCTTTTCCAACCGCGATATGTAGCTTTGCGAAATGCCCAGCATATCCGCTACGTCCTTTTGCGTCATTTCTTCACCCCCGCCAAGCCCGAAGCGCAAAAACATAATTTTTCGCTCTCGCTCCGACAATTTCTTCAAGGCTTCCTTTAATTGCTCCTTTTCCGCCGTCGATTCTATGTCCCCGTACACGCTGTCCGCGGACGTTCCCAACACGTCGGAGAGAAGCAGCTCGTTCCCGTCAAAATCGGTGTTTAGCGGCTCGTCAAAGGACACTTCGCTCTTTAACCGCGCTACGCGGCGTAAATACATCAAAATTTCGTTTTCAATACACCGCGAAGCGTAGGTGGCGAGCTTGATTTTTTTGTCCGTTTTAAAGGAATTTATCGCCTTTATCAGCCCTATCGTGCCGATGGACACCAAATCGTCGTTGTCCACCCCCGTGTTGTCGAATTTTGCGGCAATATACACCACCAAACGCAAATTATGCTGAATTAAAAGGGCTTTGGCTTGCTCTTTTTCTTCTTCGATTTCCATTTTTTTCAAGGCTTGCGTTTCTTCTTCCGCGGAAAGGGGCAAGGGCAACGCTTCCCCCGCCCCGCAAACGTAATCCACCGTTTCCTTATCCGAAAACATCTTATTCAAAAAAATACGTAAAAAATCCTTTAATCGCATACCTGTACCCCTTGTTTTTCATTTTTTCGCTTACTTTTTTTCTTCTTTTACACTTCCAAAAGCAGCCCGTTTAGTAATATTTGGTATTCTCTACCTATCATATTCGCCCCCAAAGCAAAATATACCTGCTTTTTTACCCGTTTTTCCCCTATTTTTATCTCAATTTCCCCTTGTTTTATGCAAACCGAGCGTTCTCCGCTCATCGTCGCGATTTTTATTTCATCGCGTACCTGCCCCCCGCCAAATAGCATTTCTTCCCCGAAAAAATCATAAAAAACGTCGGGAGAGAGAAAGCAAACGGGCAATCCGTTTTTGCTTGCCAAATTTCCGCTGTCTAAATACCCTTGCAGCGTTTTTTCTTTGCCGTTTGCGACTATTTTACAAGGATAGATATAGGCGTAAAGCCGTCTTTTTTGATACAGCTTTGCAATAACAACGCAAAGCGCCAAGCAAAGCGCGAAAAAGCCGATAATTACCAGCGTTTTGGGCAGGGCGGAAAGGTTTAAAGCCGTTTGCAACGCGGAGAGCGCGCCGCCGCAGGCAAAGGTGAGAAGAAAGAACAAAGCCACACTCAACGCGTACCTGCCCCACCCGTTTTTTGTTTTTAGACCGTCAAAAGCGAGCAAACAAAGCAAAAAACCGACGGCAATTTTCAGCAAAACCCCCAAAAAGGTCGACAAAGACAAAAGCGGATAAACGATGGCGAATATCCCGCCGCAAAAGGCGGAAAAAGCTATTTTTCCCCACCGTAGCGGAGCTTTGCAAGCCATAAAGGAAAGGCATAAAAGCGCGCCGTCAAAGAAAAAATTTTGTAAAAAAGCGTATTCGACGTAAACGACCATAAAAACGGCTGAATCCCTTTTGTTATAAGCGATTGAAGCTATTATAGCAAATTTTTGAAAAAATAAAAAAACGCTTTTTGTAAAATAAGCGTTTTTATTGTCGGAATCCCTTTAAACAAAAGGCTTTCAGCCACTTTATAAAAAAACGCGAAATTTTTGAAAATTTCGCGTTTTTTACGTATTTTATATAAATGCATTTTTATAATATTCAATACGCCCGTCCGCGTACACTTCCGCGACGTCAAACCTGGCGTTGGGCTCTTCTCCGTCTTCCTTCCAAAAACATTTTGCAATTTGGCGATAGCGTTGCTGCTTGGTTTTCCCCACCGCTTCGCGCGGCGCGCCAAAAGCTTCGCCCGTACGGGTTTTGACTTCGATAAAAACGATTTCGTCCTGATCCTGCGCCACCAAATCCGCTTCGCCAAAGGGGGTGGAATAGTTGCGCTTTAAGAGTTTATAGCCCTGCTCTTTTAGATACTTTTCGACCAGTTTTTCCCCTTTTTTACCTAAAACTTTTTTGTAAACGTCCTGCGGTGAATGGGACATAAGCCGTGCTCCTTAATACCTTGAATGTGCGCCGCCGTGCCATAGCCTTTATTTTTTTCAAAGCCGTAATGGGGGTAAGTTTTTGCCAGCTCGTCCATCATATTATCACGGTAAACTTTTGCAATAATGCTTGCCGCGCCGATGGAATAGGAAAGGGCGTCGCCGTGAATTACGCTGCGTTGGGGAAAATGGGTGTCAATCGTCATATTGCCGTCGGTGAGCACCACTTCGGGCGGGATTTCCAAACTTTCAATGGCTTTTTTCATACCCAAACGCGTAGCTTCTAAAATATTGATTTCGTCGATGGTTTTTTCGTCAATTTCAATAATGGTATAGCAAAACGCGCGGGCTTTGATTTCTTCCGCCAGCTGTTCACGCTTTTTCTCGGACAATTTTTTGCTGTCGTCGACACCGATAACAAGCTTGTCTTCGTCCAAGGGCATAATAACCGCCGCGCAAACAACGGGCCCTGCAAGGGGGCCACGGCCTACTTCGTCCACGCCTGCGATATATTGCAAGCCTTTCGCCTGCAAAGCGCGTTCAAATTGCAATTTTTCTTCAGCATTCCAAATCTTTTTCATAAGTATTCCTTACTTCGTCTATCGACGATTAACCGCTTCCAGCGGTGAGTTGACGCAAAACTTCGTTTTGCTTTTTAGGGGCTTTTCACTTATGGACTTCGTCCATACCTACAAGGGCTGCGCGCCCTTGACCCCGCAAGAAACCGAGTTTCTTGACTTCCTGTCTTTTACATTTCGAAATCGGGGTAGTCCTTGGGGTCTTCCAAGCAGATTTTGCCGATTCTGCCCTTTCTAAAATCGTCTATAATGGCTTTTGCGCCGCGCTCGTAATCGTATTCGCCGCCGCGGAAGATAAAGCCCCTGCGCTTGCAAACCGCTTCGTACATAGCAAGCTTTTCTTCAAACTCCGTAATGCCGTATCTATCCGTCAAGCACGCGGGATATTTTTCCGCAAGCTCGCCCAAAAGCTCTAACGCTACGTCGTCCATATCCAAGATGTCGTCGTTGATACTGCCGATATACGCCAAGTGCCGCGCGTGGTATTGATTGTCAAAGGACGGGGGCATTGTGCCGGGGGTATCCAACAAGTCGAATGCGCCGCATTTGAGCCATCTTACGTCACGCGTAACCCCTGCTTTGTCCCCTGTTTTGGCGCGTTTTTGACCGCTTAAAAGGTTGACGAGCGTGCTTTTGCCCGTGTTGGGAATTCCCGCCACCATAAAACGGAAAGTTCTATTCAACCCCTTGGCAAGCGCGCGTTCGCGTTTTTCTTCCGTAATCGCGTTTAAGCGTTGCAATAAAATGCGCTTGGTGGAGATATTGGTGGAATCGCATTTTACCGCATAGCAACCCCTATCTTCCAAGAATTTCACGAAAGCGTCCGCTTTGCCGTCGGCAAGGTCGGCTTTGTTCAAGACGTATAAAATGGGCTTTGCGCCGAATATCTTTTTTAAGTTTTTATTGATGGTAGCAATGGGGGCGCGCGCGTCCAAAACGCAAATTACGCCGTCGCATAAGTCGCGCTTCTTTTCCATATCGCGCATGGCTTTGGTCATATGCCCCGGAAACCATTGTATATTTTTCATTTTGTCACCTTATTAACCGCTTACGCGGTGAATAACGCAAAACTACGTTTTGCTTTTGAAATGGCTACACAGCCTTTCGGCTGCGCTTGACAGCGCGTCTTTAAGGCTCTGCCTTAAAAATCCGCAAGGGAATAATTCCCTTGACCTTATTTTAATAAATCAGGACGGTTTTTCTTGGTTATTTCCAACGATTTTTCCCTGCGCCAAGCGTCGATTTTCGCGTGGTCGCCGCTGCGCAAGACTTCGGGCACGGCTATGCCTTTATATTCCTGCGGACGGGTGTATTGGGGGTATTCCAAAAGATTTTCCGAAAAGCTTTCGTCTACCAAGGACGAATTGCTGATTACCCCGTCTACGTACCGCGATACGCAATCCGCAACCACCATAGCGGGCAATTCCCCGCCCGTCAATACGTAGTCGCCTATCGAAATTTCTTCGTCTATAAATAAATCCAACGCGCGTTGGTCTACCCCTTCGTAATGCCCGCAAAGCAAAATCAAATGCTCGTATTCAAGCAATTCAAACACCTTTTGCTGTTTAAATACCTGACCCTTGGGGGACATGTAAATGCGACGGGCTTTATGCTCGGGATCGATGGTTTCGATGGCATTGCCGATCGGGGGCGCCATCATCACCATACCTGCGCCGCCGCCAAAGGGATAATCGTCGCATTTTAAATGCTTATCTTCCGTATAATCGCGGATATTGACGATATTGATTTGAATTTTACCCGATTTTTGCGCTCTGCCTAAAATACTTTCCTGCATCGCGGAAAACATATCGGGGAAAAGAGTTAAAATATCTATCTTCATATCTATTTACCGTTGTTTGGCTGTGTATTACAAAATCGCGTTGACAAAGTCTTGGGAATTGAAAAATTCCAAGTCTTCCATTTTTTCCCCAACACCTGCAAAGATGACGGGCAAGGACAGCTCGGACGCGAGCGAGAATACGAACCCGCCCTTTGCCGTGCCGTCGAGCTTGGTGAGCACCAAGCCGTCGAGTTCGACCGCTTCGTCAAATACACGGGCTTGGTTGACGGCGTTTTGTCCCGTCGTAGCGTCTAAAACGAGCAACTTCAAGAAATCTGCTTCGGGATATTCGCGGGTGACCACTCTATCCATTTTTCGAAGCTCGTTCATCAAGTTGTCCTTTACGTGCAATCTGCCCGCCGTATCGACGATAACCACGTCCGTTTTCTTGGCTTTCGCCGAAGAAACCGCGTCGTAAATAACCGCGGACGGGTCGCTTCCTTCTTCGTGCTTGACGATACGCACTTTGGCTCTATCCGCCCAGATAGCAAGCTGTTCGCTTGCCGCTGCGCGGAAGGTGTCCGCCGCCGCTACGGTGACTGTTTTGCCTTGGGAAAGGAAATAGTGCGCCAGCTTGCCAACCGTCGTGGTTTTGCCTACGCCGTTTACCCCGACGAGCATAATAACGCAGGGGTATTCGGGCGGTTCGACTTCCGATTCTTCTAAAATGTCCGTCAAGGCTTTGCGAAGGAGCTCGATAACGTAGTTTTCGTCCTTTAATTTTTCGTCCATCGCTTGTTTTTTAATTCTGCTGACGATTTCCTGCGCTGTCGCGTACGAAACGTCGGAAGCAATCAAAATTTCTTCCAATTCTTCATAAAACTCGTCACCGAGCTTGTTTTTTGCAAAGAGAAGGCGGAGTTTTGTCGAAAGATTTTCTTTGGACTTTTTCAACGCGCCGAAAAGTTTACCGAATAATCCCATAATACTTTCCTTTTTTTGTTTTTATTGTATGAACGCCTGAAACGTGCCGTTTCAGGCGTTAATTATTTGGATACAGTTCTCCCGTTTTACTCGACTGTGCCCGCGCCAAGTCGGCTTTCTACTTCCGCCAGCTTAACCGATACAATCTTGGATACACCCTTTTCTTGCATAGTTACGCCGAACAAGGTGTCCGCTTGGTTCATCGTCGGCTTTCTGTGCGTGATTACGATGAATTGTGTTTCTTCCGCAAATCTCTTCAAATACGAAGCAAATCTATCTACGTTTGCATCGTCGAGCGCGGCTTCGATTTCGTCCAAGATACAGAAAGGCATAGGACGAGCCTTCAAAATAGCGAACAAAATCGCAATCGCAGTCAAGGCTCTTTCACCGCCCGAAAGCAAGGAAATCTTAGTGAGTTTCTTGCCAGGGGGGCAAGCTACGATTTCTACGCCTGCCGCAAGCGGATCTTCCACTTCTTCATAGTCAATCTGCAATTCCGCTTTACCGCCGCCGAACAATTCCTTGAACGTGAGCTTGAAGTTTTCGTTGATTTCTTCAAAGCCTGCGTTGAAAATACGGAGCATTTCGCCGCGGATTTCGTCCAAAGCCGATTGCAAGTCGTCAATCGCTTTTTGTAAGTCGTCGCGTTGCGTAACCATTTCTTCGCAATGCGTTTTTTCGTATTCGTATTCTTCCACCGCATTGGGGTTGACCGCGCCGAGCATCGTGATTTTACGCTTCAAAGCCGTGATGATCGTCGCCGCTTCTTCTACGTTGAAATCGTCCTTGCGGAATGCAAGACAGCCTTCGTAGTCAAGCGCGTACGCTTCTTCCATACGTTGACGGGTGTTTTCCAGGTTGGTGTCGATTTTACTGATTTCGATTTCGCATTTATAACGCTTGTCCGAAGACTTCGTCAACGTTTCCTGTAAGCCCGTCTTTTCTTCTTCCAAAGCAAGCTGGTTCGCGTTGATGATTTCCTTTTGCTTGGTGAGCTCGGCAATCTTATCCACGATTTCCTGCACCGCTTTCATTTCTTCTTCGGTGAGTTCTTTTTCCGCCGCTTCTTCTTCCAAAAGTTCAAGCTTGGCTTCCGTTTCCGTCTTTTCCTTTTCCGTTTCCAAAATGCGTTTTACAAGCTCGTCCTTTTCAGCCGTGATACGCTCGATGGTTTCCCTTTGCTTTTCTACGTCCGCCGTGAGCGTTGCGTATTCCATTTCCAGCTTACGCAAGGTCGCGCTCTTTTCCGCGCGTTCTTCCTTGAAGCCGTCGCATTGCGTACGTTGGTTTTCCATTTCCTTCGCTGCGTTTTGGCGACGGACTTGGAGCTGTTCTTCGCTGAGCGACGAGTTCGCTTCTTCGTCTTCTAATTCGCGGAGTTTGCGCTTTAATTCTTCCAAGGCTACGGAATAGGTCATCATATCGTCTTCCGCTTCCGTAATTTGTTGCGTGAGCGCGCTTTCGCGTTGCATCAAGCCCGCGATTTCGCTGTTTGCGCCTTGATATTTTTCGCGAAGCTTTTCCACCGCGTCTTCCGCTTCTTTCTTCGCGCGTTCGCTGTCCGCAATCGCCGCTTTGAGCTTTTCGATATACTTTTGCTTGCGCGCAATATTGTCTTTGCAGTCTTGGATCTTACGTTCGTTGGCAAGCAAGGACGCGGAGTCTTTTCTGCGGCTACCGCCCGACATCGAACCGCTGGTTGCGACAAGGTCGCCGTCCAAGGTTACGATTTTGAACAGGTTGCCGTACTTTTTCGCAATCGTCGTTGCGTTGGCGATGTTATCGCAAATAAGCGTATTGCCAAGCAAATTGCTGACTACGTTGTAGTAATAATCGTCGTATTTTACAAGCTCGGTCGCAAGCCCCATAGCGCCGCGTTCGTCCAAAGCGCGACGGATTTCGCGGGAGTCGGGACGGGGACGCATACTGGTTACGGGCAAGAAGGTTACGACGCCGCCGTTGGTGCGTTTCAAGTATTCGATAAGGTATCTTGCGTCGTCTGCCGTGGGCGTTACGATATTTTGCATTGCGCCGGAAATTGCCGTTTCGATTGCCGTTTCGTATCTTTGGTCGGTGGTTACGATGTCCGCCAAAGCACCGTGCATATGCTTGGAGAGCTCGGGGTTGGTTTTTGCAACCGACAAAAGACGGCGGACAGATTCTTTATAGCCTTCGAATCTGTTTTTCAAACTGATATACATTTCCAAGTTTTCGCGCAAGGACGCAATTTGACCGTTTGCGTTGAACAATTCTTGGTTGAAATCGTTGATGGTCATTTGCATTTCGCGCGCTTCTTCTTGCTTTTCTTCAAAGTCGCGCATACCTGTCGACGTCAAAGCGCGAAGGCTGCCCAAGTCCTTGCGGACAGAAGTGAGCTCGGAATTTAATCTATCCTTTCTTTCTTCCGCTTTTTTGAGCGCGTTCGTAAGCTCTTTAATTCTGTCCTTGGTCGCTTCCATTCTCGCCGCGAGCGTACCCAAGCTCTTTTTGAGCTCGGATAAGTCGTCCGCCGAAGAAAGCTGGCTTAAACGGTTTTCGTCGGAAAGCTTTTCAAAGACTTCGATTTTCTTATCCAAAGCGTTGACTGCCGCACGCAAAACTTCCGTTTGCGTTTCCAAATCGGCAACGCGCTTGCTATCGTCCGCGGTCTTTTTGCCCGTGATTGCGATTTCGTCGTCGATTTCACCGATGCGGGTTTTGCTGTCCGCAAGCAAGGTGATCGCCGCGCTGATTTGCGAACGGTAGGTTTTAATTCTTTCGCGAACGAGCTTCAATTCGCCGTCCTTTCTTTCGTTGCCGACGGAAAGGATTACGCGGCGGTCGTTCAAATCGGTAAGCTCGGCGTCCGCGCGGTTGATTTTACCGCGGTTTTCTTCCAGCTTGTTGTTGATAAGCTCGATTCTCGTGTTCAAATCGATGATTTTGTCGGAAATGACGGCAATTTCTTTTTTGAACTTACTCTTTTCGTTTTCCGCGTTTTCATAACGGTATATGTAGGTGTTGGCTTCGTTGATTTTCAACGTTTCCGAATACTCGTTATATTCCTTCGCCGCCGCCGCTTGCTTGCTCAAAGGTCCTAAACGGCGTTCCGCTTCGTCGATACGTTGGCGGTAGATGTATAAGTTGGAGTTGGAATCTTCGATTTTGCGTTCGATTTCTTCCTTGCGGTTTTTGAAGTTCAAAAGCCCGAGCGCTTCTTCGAAAATAACCCTTCTCTTTTCGGGCGCGGCGTTCATGATTTGTTCAACCTGACCCTGACCGATGATGGAATACCCTTCTTTACCAAGCCCGATGGTATGGAAAAGGGCGACCAAATCTCTTTGTCTGCTGACTTGGCCGTTGATTAAATATTTGCTGTCCCCCTTTCTATCCAAACGACGGGTCATGGAAACTTCGTCTTCTTCATATTCGGGGAAGATGCGCTTGCTGTTATCGAAAACAAGGCTTACTTCGCAGGAAGTTTGCGGTTTTCTATCCACCGTACCGCCGAAAATGACGTCTTGCATGTTGCTACCGCGCAAGTTCTTTGCGGACTTTTCCCCTAATACCCAACGCACGGCGTCCGCTACGTTACTTTTACCGCAGCCGTTCGGCCCAACGATACACGTTACGCCGTCGTCAAAACGCACCGTCGTTTTGTCAGCGAAGGATTTGAAACCGTTTAATCGTATCTCTTTTAAATCCAAAATGTGCTCCTTTCGATATATTCTATCTGTCTTTATTTTTACCTAATTTAGCGGCGAATTTTACAACCATTCTTTCAATAACGCTTTCGCGGCGTTTTGTTCCGCTTTGCGTTTGCTGCCGCCTTCGCCGTAGGCGGTTTTGCCTTGCGCGCTCACTTTACACACGAAAATCGGCGCGTTGTCCTTTCCCTTTTTCTCACTTTTATAAACGGGCAAATCCCAGCCCTTGCTTTGCAAAAATTCCTGCAAATCCCCCTTGGGGTTTTCTTCGCAAGCGGAGTGCGTAAAAAAGAGCGTTTTGTCTACGAAAGATTTTGCCGTTTCGTAGCCGCCGTCCAAATAAATCGCCGCAAGCGCCGTTTCGTAAAGGCTGGAAATCGTCTTTTTGCCCACGTTACTTTCACCGCCGCTTACGCGTAAATACTTTTCCAAGCCCAGCGCCTTGACGGCGTTATACAGCGAGTCTTCACAAACGAGCTTTTGTCTGTCCTTCGTCAACTCCCCTTCGCTGGCGGAGCTGGAAATAAATTGCCGCTCCGTTACGATAAGCTGTAATACCGCGTCGCCTAAATATTCCAAACGCTCGTTGTCCTTTTCGCCCGTTTGTTTGGCGTAGGTGGAGTGCGTAAACGCCGTTTTCAACAGTTCTTTGTTGCGAAAAACGTAGCCGATTTTATTTTCTATTTCCGTGTAGGAAAAGCTCATGCCTGCGCTCCGTTTGCATCGTCCGTATTTTCAGCGGGTTGTTCCGCTTGTTTTGCCGTTTCCGCCGCCGCGATGGCTTCGTTGGTTTTATCCACCATAGCCTTGATTTTTTCTACCATATCGCCGCGCACGGCGTTTGCCGCCTGTTCGATACACATAGAAAAACCGTACGCCTTGGAGTTACCGTGGCCTTTGACCACCGCTTTGGAAAGACCTAAAAACATAGCGCCGCCGCATTTTTCGTAGTCCATACTCTTTTTGATTTTTTTGATGACGCCGCCCGAAAGCACCGCGCAAAGCATCGTCCAAAGGTTGCGCTTAAATTCCCGCTTCATAACCGTGGAAATGGACTTGCCGCAGCCTTCCGCAGCCTTCATCGCGATATTGCCCGTGAAGCCGTCGCATACCATTACGTCAATGTCGCCGTACATCAAATCTCTGCCTTCGACGTTGCCCGCATAGTTGATGACGGACATATCTTTGAGCATTGCGTTGGCTTCTTGCTGTAAAAGCAAGCCTTTATGGTCTTCCGTACCGTTGTTAAGCAAGCCGACCTTGGGATTTTCTATGCCGTAAGCCGCTTGGGCGTACGCCGAAGCCATAATGGCGAAGTGCGCCAAGTTGATGGGCTTACATTCCAAATTCGCGCCGCAATCGCAAAGGAAAGTGCCGCCCCCTTTGTGGTTGGGGATAATCGGGCAGAGCGCGGGGCGGGAAACCCCTTTAATTCTACCCAAAATCAGCACGCCCGCCGTCAACACCGCGCCCGTTGAACCAGACGAAACCAAGCCGTCCGCTTTGCCTTCCTTTAAAAGGCGGAACGCCACGACGGTGGAAGAATCCTTTTTCGCCTTTACCGCTTTGGTGGGAATATCGTTCATGTCGATTACTTCGGTGGTATGTACGATTTCCAAGCGGGATTTGTCGTACTTGCAATCGGCAAGCACGGCGTTGATTTGCGCTTCGTCCCCGCAAAGGATAAGGGATAAGTCTTTGTTGTTATTGAGCGCGGCTACCGAGCCGAGCACTTGTTGTTGGGGTGCGTAATCGCCGCCCATTGCGTCTACTACGATTTTTATCATGGAATTTTACACTCCTTATTTGGGAATGGCTTTGCGCGCTATCGCGCGTTAACCGCTTGTAGCGGTTGCGCAAGCACAGCTTGCTTTTGAAAAGGCTCCCAGCCTATCGGCTGCGCTTGACAGCGAGTCTTTAAGGCTTTGCCTTAAAAATCCACAAGGAAATAATTTCCTTGACCTTAATATTTTAAGTCGCCGAACGTGCGGGGATAAGGCACTACGTCGCGAATGTTGGAAATACCCGTAAGGTACATTACCATTCTTTCAAAGCCCAAGCCGAAACCGCTGTGGGTCGTGCCGCCGTAACGGCGCAAATCCAAATACCAAGAATAGTCCGCAGGGTCCATACCCAGTTCTTGGATACGGTTGTATAATTTTTCGTAATTTTCTTCTCTTTGCGAACCGCCGACAAGCTCCCCGATACCGGGCACGAGCAAGTCCGCCGCCGCAACCGTCTTTCCGTCGGGGTTTTGCTTCATATAGAACGCCTTGATTTCCTTGGGATAATCGGTAAGGAATACGGGCTTTTTGTAAACGCTTTCGGTAAGGAAGCGTTCGTGTTCGCTTTGCAAATCCTTGCCCCAGAAAATATTTTTATCGTCGAACTTATCCGCGTTTTCTTTCAAAATTTCAATCGCTTCGGTGTACGTCAAGCGCACGAAAGCGTTTTCGGATACGTTTTTCAATCTTTCCAACAAGCCCTTGTCTACGAATTGATTTAAGAAATTCAGCTCGTCCTTGCAGGTTTCGCAAACGTAATCGATGACGTATTTTACCATCGCTTCCGCTACGTCCATATCCCCTGCCAAATCGCAGAACGCCATTTCCGGCTCGATCATCCAAAATTCCGCCGCGTGACGCGCCGTGTTGGAATGTTCCGCGCGGAAGGTAGGTCCGAAAGTATACACGTTGCCAAACGCCATCGCGTACGTTTCGGCGTTGAGCTGACCGGAAACGGTGAGCGCCGCGCGCTTACCGAAGAAATCGTTTTTATAATCGGGAGCTTTGCCGTTCTTTGCTACTTCGTCCAAATCGAACGTCGTCACTTGGAACATCGCGCCCGCGCCTTCGCAGTCGCTACCCGTGATGATGGGGGTATGCACGTAAACAAAGCCCCTGTCGTTGAAGAATTTGTGGATTGCGATAGCCGCTTCACTGCGGATTCTAAACGCCGCGCCAAAAAGGTTGGTGCGGGGACGAAGGTACGCGATTTCACGCAAAAATTCTACGCTGTGGCGCTTTTTCTGCAAAGGATAATCGGGGGTGGATTCCCCTTCCACGACGATTTGAGTCGCCTTGATTTCGTAAGGTTGCTTGTTTTCGGGCGTAACGACTACCACGCCTTTGATAATCAACGCGCAGCCTACGTTTTCTTTGGCGATTTCGTCGTAATTTGCCAAATTTTCGCGTTCGAATACGATTTGCGTATTCTTAAAACAGCTGCCGTCGTTAAGCTCGATAAAGCCAAAGGCTTTCGAGTCGCGAATCGTCTTCGCCCAACCCGCTACGGTAACTTCTTTGCCACCGTAAAGAGAAAAGTTTTCATTAAGTTCTTTCAGCCGGATTCTATCCATCTTAAACCTGCCTTTGTGTTTAGGAAAAGCCGTATTGCCGTTTAGGGCGCTTTCCCCGATTTTTGTACTACACTATTATAGCAGTTTTCGTAGAAAAAGACAATCGTTTGAAAGCATTTTGAAGGCATTTTCCGTGTCGAAAACACAACTTTTTTTGCTGATTATGCCTTGAATTGGCGAATATACGTCTTCGCGAAGTTTTTTCCTACAAAGCAACTGATTTCCGCGGTATCTTTCCAAATAGCTCTCGCTTTTTACACCCTGCCTTTCTTCCCGCAAAACCCCGTCTTCTTCCCCGTCCTTTACAATGGGCTTTGGGGGCGGGATTTGTCCCAGCGTTTTGGAAACGATCTCGTACCTGTCCCCATCGTTTTTACCAAAAAAGGCGATTTTGACCGCTCCGTTTTCCACCTTTGCCGACAAATAAACGGCGTGCGAACGGGGGTTGAAAAGCTTTAAGTCGCTCTGCGAAGACACCATCGCGTCCCTGGACGGCTGTACGTACCCCACCAAAAGACTGTGCGGATGAAATTCCGTCGCCGTCAACCCCGATTTTAGCGCGGCGTTATACAGCGTAGTGCTTACCTGACACACGCCGCCGCCCACCCCGAGCACGTATTCGCCGTTTACGATAATTTTCGCCTGCTGAAAACCCGCTTCCGCCGTTCGCCTGCCCACCGTACCGTTGAAAGAAAATTCGCCGTAGGCTTGAATAGTCACGCCGTCGATAAGCGACGCCGCAATCGCAATATTCTCGCACCTGCCCCCGTCGTGTTTGTTTAAAAAAATTTTTTAAACCCCAAATTTTTTCCACCC
>JBGVRC010000052.1:0-9113 GCA_045128055.1 Candidatus Scatosoma sp.
CCGCATTGTACGGGGTTACTTTAAACGATTTGGTCGGGGAAGGTACGCCCACTTTGCCCACCAAGGAAAGGCGTGGGCTTCGCGGTTGGATTATTTTATTGGCAAGCGGTATCGTTTGGCTGGTCGCCACCTGCTTATACGTATTTACCCAGCTGATTCGCCCAGGTTCGGACTGGTGGTTGATTTTTATGTATGCCATTGTGGTAAACGCCATTGTTGTGGTTGTTTTTGCTTCGATATGGAAATACCGTGTGCTCAATTTTTTGACGATTTCCCTTTTGATATGGTCGTCGATGCTGTCTTTGCATCTATCGCTGAACAACGTTTTCGAATATTACGGATACCAAGAAAGACCGTTTTGGCTGTTTTACATTTTAGGCGCGCCCTTACAATGCTTGGTATGTATGTGGGGCTTGTTCCGCGCCAAGATACGGCAAAAGAAAGCGGCGGATTTCTTGGACGGCGTAAAAGAAGATTTGGAAACGGCAGACGAAGAAAAATAAAGGGGACGAAAAAGAAAGCTTATGCGCTGTGAGTGTTGCGAAAAAAACGAAGCGACAAAAACGTACGCAAAGATAAAAAACGGCGTCAAATCCATGGGATATTACTGCATGGATTGTTTTCAACGCTTGTTTATCAGTTTTGAAGAGAGCGAAGGGGCTTCTCTTTCTGCTTGTCCGTATTGCGGAATGACGCTGGACGAAGTGCGAGCGGGCAAAATCGTCGGTTGCGCGTACTGCTATCGCACGATGCAGGCGGGGATATATCCGCTCATTAAAAAAATGCAGGGCGACGGCGCGCATACGGGCGAAAAGCCCCCCCTTTCCCCCCATCGGGATTATGGGGATTTGGAGCATTTTCCCGAAGATGAAAAAAAGGATATGGTGCGCGCGGCAAGGCTGGAAAAACAATGCCGAGAACTGGAAACGATTATTGAGAAATTGAAAACGGAAGGCAATTACGACGACGCGAAGGAATACGCGGGGAAATTGTCGTCTATGCGCGGAAATTTGGAGATAGAGGAGGAATTCGTATGGCGAACTCGACAGACGTCCAAACAACCGTAATTTCCACCCGTATCCGCTTGGCGCGCAATTTTGCGGCGTATCCTTTTCCTAAAAAAATGGACGAAGCCCAGGCGGAAGACATCGTGCATTTGGTCGGCGAAGGCTTGAAAAAGTTTCAAGGCTTTACCAAGTACGAAGTGGAGAATATCACCCGTCAGCAGGCGGCGCTCTTAAAAGAGCAGTATTTAATCAGCCCCGCGCTGTTAAAGAGCAAAAAGGGCGCGGCGTTTATTTCCGACGACAAAACGGTGTCGGTGATGGTCAACGAAGAAGACCATCTTCGTCAGCAGTGCATTGTCAAGGGCTTGGATTTATACGGCGCGTACGAATGCGTCAGCGGCATTGATAAATGGCTCGCGTCCATTTACGATTTCGCTTTCCACGAAAAGCTTGGGTATTTGACGGCTTGTCCAAGCAATCTCGGTACGGGTATGCGCGCTTCGGTGATGCTGTTTTTGCCTGCCTTGACAAGAAGCGGCGGCTTAAAAGAGCTTTTGCCCAGATTAAAGCGGGAAGGCTTAACCGTGCGCGGCGCGTTTGGCGAAGGGAGCAGCTCGGACGGTTGGGTGTACCAGGTAAGCAACGAGCGTACGCTCGGGGTTTCGGAAATAGACGTTTTAGACGCCGTTTTATCGACCGCGAACGAGCTTTGCGATTTGGAACACAAAGCCCGCGAAGAAATGATGCAAACGCTGGGCTTGGAAATCAGAGATAGATGCTTGCGCGCGTTCGGCGTTTTAACGAATTGCGCTTTGTTGACGGAAAACGAGCTGTTTTCTATGCTCGCGGAAGTGCGTTTGGGGATTGCGATGGGGATTTTGCAAACCATCGATGACGAAGGCTTTGACGAGTTTTACAACGATATGCACCCCGCGACCTTTAAGGTGAGCAACAATTTAGAGCGGGTAAGCGAGAGAAAATGCAACGAAGTCCGCGCGGAAATCGCGTGCAAGGTATTGCCGCAGCTCGTACGGATAAAGCCCAAAGCCATAGGCAAAAATTAAAATAACAGCGCGACGGCGCAAGGAGAGAAGGTATGTATCCTTTGTCGAAAGCAACGCAAAATTTAAACGCGGCGTTTCAGCTTGCCAACAAAACGGCGGCGGAAATAGCCGAAACCAACTTTATCGGCAGCGAACATTTTATTTTCGCTTTTTTAAATATGCCCAAGAGCGAAGCGGGTAAAATCTTATTGCAAGGCGGCGTGGATAAAGCAAGGTACGAACGGCTGTTTTTGCAAAACGTCGATAAAAAATTCCAGGGCAAGGGTATGACCCCCAACACCCAAAAAATGTTTGACAAAGCGGTGGAAGCGGCTATGCAAAAGGGCGCGCTTGCGGGTACGGCGCATATGCTATATCAAATTTTGTGCGTAAAAACGAGCTTTGCCGTGCGCTTGTTGGCTACGATGGCGGACATTGAGCTTTTAAAAGCCAACGCTTTGCATACGATAGAAATTTCCGCGCGCAGCGAATACGGCCCGTCTTATGAAACGGACTACGACCCCAGCGCGTATTTACCCCCGCAAACGGGCGGCACGGCTACGACGGCGGCGAACGACGGAGCGGCGTTGCAGAGCAAAACGGCGGTGGACGTAGCCACAAGACCCAAGGAAGACCATAGACAAGATATGACGGATTTGTCCGATTGCGGTATCGATATGACGGAGCGGGCAAGAAAGGGGAGAATGGACCCTGTCATCGGTCGCGGTCAAGAAACGGAAAAAATGGTGCAGGTGCTTTCCCGCCGTATCAAAAATAATCCCGTTTTGGTCGGCGAGCCCGGGGTCGGCAAGAGCGCGATCGTTGAAGGACTTTGTCAGCTTATCGTCAAAGACCAAGTCCCCGCGCAGCTTTTAAATAAAAAGGTTTTCTCGGTGGATTTACCCGGAATGTTGGCGGGTACGCGCTATCGCGGCGACTTTGAAGAAAAATTAAAAAAGCTCATCGACGCGGTATTAAAGGACGGGGACGTAATTTTGTTTATTGACGAAATTCACACGCTCGTCGGCGCGGGCGGTTCGTCGGATAACGGTATGGACGCGGCGAACATTTTAAAACCTTTGATGGCGCGCGGCGATTTGCAAATCATCGGCGCGACTACGATAGAAGAATACAGAAAATATATCGAAAAGGACAGCGCGCTCGAACGTCGTTTCACGCCCGTGTATGTCAACGAACCGTCCCACGAAGACACGGTGGCTATCATCAAAGGCTTGCGCCCGAAATATGAAGAACACCACGGCATCGTGATTACGGACGAAGCGATTGAAACGGCGGTAAAGCTTTCTACGCGCTATATCAACGATAGATACTTGCCCGATAAAGCCATCGACCTTATCGACGAAGCGGCGGCGCGCGTGCGGATTATGGAAACGGGCGGCGGCGCGGAATTGCAGGAAGCGAAGGCGGAGCTTTTGCTTTTGGAAGAAGAAAGAATTTTACACGTGGAACGCCGCGAGTTTGCTTTGGCAACGGAAACGTTGCGTAAAAAAGCGCAGTTGGAAGACAAAATCAAGGCGTTGGAGCAGGCGCAAGCTCCCCGTCGTTTGGCGGACGGCAGAAGCGCGATTTGCGAAGAACACGTAGCGGCAATCGTCAGCGCGAGAATGCGTATTCCGCTCACGAAAATTACCCAAGCGGAAGGGGAAAAGCTTATGCGTTTGGAAGAAGACTTGCACAAGCGGATTATCGGACAAAACGAAGCGGTAACCGCCGTAGCGAAAGCCATTCGCCGCGCAAGAGCGGGATTGAAAGACCCGTCCCGTCCCATCGGCTCGTTTATTTTCGTTGGGCCTACGGGGGTAGGGAAAACCGATCTTTGCAAGGCGCTTGCCGAAGCTATGTTCGGTTCGGAAGAACAAATGATTCGCTTAGATATGAGTGAATATATGGAAAAACAATCCATTTCCAAGCTCATCGGCGCGCCCCCGGGATATGCGGGGTATGAAGATTTGTCCAGCGGTCAGCTTACGGATAAGGTTCGTACCACGCCCTATTGCGTAATTTTGTTTGATGAAATCGAAAAAGCGCACCCCGACGTGTTCAATTTGCTCTTGCAAATCTTGGACGACGGACGGCTTACTGACAGCAAGGGTAGGACGGTCAGCTTTAAAAACGCCGTCATCATTTTAACGTCCAACGCAGGCGGTTCGCTTGGGGGAGAAGACCAAGACGAACGCGGCTATGAAGCAATGAAGGACAGGGTGTCCGCGGCGTTAAAGGCGCATTTCAGACCTGAATGTTTAAATAGAATGGACGATATTATCGTATTCCATAGTTTGAGTAAGGAAGACTGCGCAAGAATAGGCGGAAAGCTCGTCAATTCGCTCGCAAAGCGACTTTTGGAACAGCGCGGTATCGTGCTTTCGGTGACGGAAACGGCGCTTTCCGCGCTCGTGGAAGAAGGGTACGACCCGCAATACGGGGCAAGACCTTTAAAACGGGTCATTCAAAGACGAATCGAAGACAGCTTATCCGAAGAAATTTTGCTCGGCAGGATAGAAAACGGCGAACACGTTACGGTGGATTATTACGGGGGTAGATATATCCTGCAAAAACGCAGTTGACAAAAGATGCGAAAAATAACGCTCTGCGGCTGGTTCAACTTGGTCGTGAGCGGCTAAACAAGGAGAACGAATATGAAATTGACGACGGCGGGGGAATCGCACGGCAAGGCTTTGGTGGCAATCATCGAAGGCTTGCCCGCCCATCTTCCTATGGACGTAGATAAAATCAACGAAGCGTTGGCTTTGCGACAAAGCGGCTTTGGTCGCGGCGGCAGACAAAAAATCGAAAAGGATCGCGCGGAAATTTTGACGGGAGTACGCAACGGAGAAACGCTTGGCAGTCCCGTCACCCTTTGCGTTTACAATAAAGATTTTTCAAACTGGGAAAAGGCTATGTCCGCAGGCGAATGCGACGAAGGGGCTATGCAAGAAAAAGCGCTTACCAAAGTTCGCCCTGGGCACGCCGACCTTACGGGTATGCAAAAATACGCGCAAACGGACGCGCGCAACGTGCTTGAACGCGCTTCCGCGCGCGAAACGGCGATTCGTGTGGCGGCGGGCGAAGTGTACAGAGAGTACCTTGCGCAGCTTGGCGTGGAAGTGGGCGGTTTTGTGCGTGAAATTTGCGGTATTAAAGATGAAAAGGAATATACCTTTGCGGAGCTTGCAGGGGCGAAAACTTCGCAGGTTGGTATGCTGGATAAAGAAATCGAAGACAAAGCGGTGGAAAAAATTTCTCAGCTCCGCGCGGACGGAGATACGGCGGGCGGCGTGGTGGAAATCCGCGTCAAGGGCTTAAAGAGCGGTTTTGGCAGCGTGATGACGTATGCGGATAAGCTGGACGGTCAGCTTGCCCAAGGCTTGATGAGTATTCAAGCGGTAAAGGGCGTGGAAATCGGCGCGGGCTTTGGCGTGGCGAAAAAAAGCGGCAAGGATATTCACGACGAAATTTTTTATAAGGACGGGGCGTTTTACCGCGAAACCAACCGCGCGGGCGGCATAGAAGGCGGTATGTCCAACGGCGAAGAAATGATTGTGCGGGTGGCGATGAAGCCTATTCCCACTCTTATGAAAGGCTTGCAAACGGTGGATTTTGTAACCAAGGAAAATACGACTGCGGCGAGCGAGCGAAGCGACGTTTGCGCGATTTTCGCTTTGCAAATCATTGCCGAAGCGGTGGTATGCCAAGTGCTTGCGGACGCCGTGGCGAAACGGCTTGGCGGGGATACGATGTCGCAGGTAAAAGAAAGATACGCGCTTTTGCCGTAATGAAAAGGTAAAAATAATGGAAGTTATCAATGTAAAAACGCTGTCGATGGCGGGAAAAATTTATATCGGAACGGGAGTAATCGAAGAACGCTTGCCCGCGTTATTGCAGGGGCAAAAAAACTTCGTCGTCACCGATTCCAACGTTTACGCCTTATACCGTTCTTGGTTTGATAGGTGGTTTTCGGGCGCGGAAATTTTCGTGCTTCCCGCAGGCGAAGAAAACAAAAATTTTCTTTCCTTAAACGGCATTTTAGAAAAAATGACGGGGGCAGGGCTGCATCGAACGTCAAGATTGTTCGCTGTGGGCGGCGGTGTAGTCGGGGACATAGGCGGCTTGGCGGCGGCTTTGTATATGCGCGGAATTTCCTGCGTGCAAATCCCCACCACTTTGCTTGCGCAGGTGGACAGTAGCGTTGGCGGCAAAACGGCGGTGGATCTTGGCGGCGTGAAAAACGTCGTCGGTGCGTTTTATCAGCCGCAAGAAGTGTTGATCGACCCTGCTTTTTTACAAACCTTACCCGCAAGAGAAATGAAATGCGGATTAGGGGAAATTGTTAAATACGCCGCGTTGAACGGCGAAATTTTCGACGTTTTGCAAAAAAACAAGGAGGCATGGTCGAGTTCAAGCTTCTTAACCGAGCTCATCACCCTTTGCGTACGCCACAAAGCTCGCGTTGTCGAAGCGGACGAAAAGGAAGCGGGCGAGCGGCGTAGTTTAAACGTCGGACACACGACGGGGCACGCCATCGAGCTTTCCAGCGGGCTTTCCCACGGCGAAAGCGTGCTTTACGGCATGCTTTTGGAAACGAAAATGGCGATTGCGGCAGGCGTTTGCGAAAAAAATTACGGCGAAGCGTTGCTTGCTATCGTGGGCGAAGCGATTGCGCTTTCGCCTGCTTCGGACGCGCCTTTTGGCAGTTTGGAAGAAGACGCTTTGAAGGCTCGTTCGGATAAAAAGAATAAAGACGACGGCAAAATTTATATGTCGGTAGCGAAAGACAAGGGGGAGTGGACTATGCTCGCTATGCCTTTTGAAGAATACAAAACAGAGCTGTTAAAAGCGGCTGGTAAATAAGTGATTTGAGAGAAAACTATGTTGCATATTGACGGAAGAACACAATTTGACGGGGAATTTTTATTGCCCGGGGATAAATCGGTGACGCACCGCGCGATTATGCTCAATGGCGGCGCGGTAGGCGAAGGGGTGATTACCAACGCCTTGATGGGGGAAGATTGCCTTTCTACTTGTCGTTGTATGCGCGCTTTGGGCGCAAAAATCGACGTGGACGGAACAACCTTGCGTGTTGTGGGGACACCCCATTTCCGTCGGGATACAAAGCTTGATTGCGGCAATTCGGGTACGACCCTTCGCTTGTTGACGGGCTTTGTTGCGGGCAAGGGCGTGGACGCTACCTTGTACGGGGACGAATCCCTTTCCGCGCGCCCGATGGGTAGAATTGCAAAACCCTTGGCGTTGCTTGGCGCAAATATCAAAACGACGGACGGACACGCGCCCGTGTACGTAGTGCCTACGTCGCTTCGCGGCGCGGACGTAGAGCTGGAAATCGCTTCGGCGCAGGTAAAAAGCGCGGTGTTGCTTGCGGGTATTTCCGCAGACGGCGAAACGCGTGTGACCGAGCCTGTCAAATCCCGTGACCATACCGAGCGTATGCTTGCGGCGATGGGCGCGGATATTCAAGTGAACGGAAACTCCGTTCGGGTAAAGAAAAGCCTTTTAAACGCGGTGGACGTTTGCGTTCCGTCCGATATTTCTTCGGCGGCGTATTTTATGGCGCTTGGCGCGCTGAAAGGGAATACGCTTTGTAAAAACGTAGGGATAAACCCCACGCGCACGGGGATTTTAAAGGCGTTCGACTTGCTCGGCGTATCCTATTCGCTTTTAAACCGTCGCGTATCGGGCGGCGAAGAAACGGCGGATATTTTGGTGAAGCAATCGAAGATGCGCGCCATTTCCCTGACGGCGGAAGACGTGCCGTCTATGATAGACGAATTGCCCTTGATTGCGCTTTTGTGCGCCTTTGCGGACGGAGAAACCCGCATTACGGGCGCAAAGGAATTGCGCGTAAAGGAAAGCGATAGAATTGCCACCACAACGGAGCTGATCAACAATTTGGGCGGGGATTGCCAGCCCCTTCCCGACGGATTTATCATTCGCGGCAAGAAAAAACTTATCGGCGGCAACGTAGACAGCTATTTAGACCATCGCATAGCGATGACGGCGGCGGTAGGTATGATTGCGTCGCAAAACGGCGGCAATATTTCTCGCCCGGAATGTTGCGCTATATCCTTCCCCGATTTCTTTGAAAAATTAGAGATAAAAAGCAATTAGATGGGGGCAGGTACGCGATGAATGAAAAAAAGTTGCGGTTAGGATTGATAGGGAAGGACGTTTCCAAATCCAAAAGCGAAGAAATGCACCGCTTTATCTTAACGGAGCTTGGCGTTTCGTGCGAATACGAGCGTTTCTCCGTCACGGTGGACGAATTTGACAGCGTTATGCGCCGTTTGATGGGGGATTTCGACGGCTTTAACGTCACGATACCCTACAAACGGGACGTAATGGGGTATTTGGACGAAGTGGTAGGCGACGCGATGGATTTCGGCGCGGTAAACACCGTCGTCACGCAAACGGCAACGGGCTACAACACGGACGGCGTCGGCTTTTTGCAAATGCTTTACGAAGCGGGCGTTGCGGTGGAGAACAAGAAAATCCTTGTTTTAGGCGGCGGCGGAGCGGGACGAAGCACGGCGGCGGCTTTAAAAAAGGCGGGCGCGAGCGTTTGGATGTACCAACGCCGCAGGGAAAAGTTGGAAGAAACCTGCGCGGAGCTTGGTATTTTCGCGGCGGACAGCGCCAACCAAGGCGGCTTTGATATACTCATAAATTGCACGGGCGTCGGTATGCACGAAAGCGTAGGGATTTCGCCTGTGGAAGACGGGGCGTTTGACGGCGCGACGGCGGCAATCGATTTGATATACGAACCGATACAATCGGAATTTTTACGGCAGGCAAAATCGCTCGGTTTAAAAACGCTCAACGGCGACGCGATGCTTTTTTATCAAGCGTACTATGCCGATTGCTTGTATTTGGATATGCAACCGAGCGGCGAGCAAGCGGTAGCTTTGTACAAAAAATATAAAAACGGAAAATAATCGACAAGGAGAACGATTATGAAATTTTTAGTTATCAACGGAGTCAATCTCAACTTGACGGGCAAACGCGAAAAAGGCGTGTACGGTACGGCAAG
>JBGVRC010000053.1:0-3568 GCA_045128055.1 Candidatus Scatosoma sp.
CAAATAGTGATGACCATACAGTCGAGCGAAAGCTGACAAAATGTGCGAAAAGACGTAAGACTGGCTGCAAGATCATCTTGCTCGCATCTCCGCGCTTTTACCCGTTCCAAACGGGTGAAAACGATATCCAAATAGTGATGATAATACAGTTGGGTTCAAATTTTATAGTGAACAAAAAGGAAGACTAAATATGATATTCGATTTTTCAAAAAATTGGTGGCAATTTTTGCTTATCGCCCTGCTTTGCTATTTGATAGGGTGTTTTAACTTTGCCCGTTTGATTTCCCGTAAGAGAAATCGCGATATCACCACCATCGGCAGCGGCAACCCGGGCACGATGAATATGAGCCGTGAATTCGGCTTAAAAATCGGGCTTCTCACCTTTTTCTGCGATGCTTTTAAAGGGGGTATTCCCGCAGTTATTTTCTTTTTTGTGTATAGAGATTATCAATTTGCCAGCGGTGTAGAAGTGGGGGATTTTATCCGCTATTTCTGCGGATTATTCATCATTATCGGGCATATTTTCCCCGTGACTATGCACTTTAAAGGGGGCAAGGGGATAGCTTCGACGTTGGGGCTGTTTTGGTTTTGTTTACCTTGCGATACTTGGTGGTTTGTCTTTATCGTTGCAGGCGGATTGATAGGGGTGATACTCTTCATTTTCTTTACGGAATGGGGTTCGCTCGGCTCGCTTTTGGGCGTATCGGGATTGAGTATTTTCCAAATGCTTGTGTTTGTCACAAAATATGCCAAATTACCGTTCAACGCGTACCTGGTATGCCTGTTTATGATGATTTTGGCGTTAAACGTACTCACTTGGACGGCGCATAAAGCAAATTTGGCAAGGCTTTTTGCGGGGGAAGAACACCACACGTCCATACGCAAGCTTGCGAAGAAAAAATAAGGTATTTTTTGGGAAATGGGTAAAAAGCGTTTACTTTTGCCCATTTCGCGTGTATAATAATATAGCTCCAAATAAAATATGGGGGTGCCCCGGATTCGATTGCCGGTGAGCGAAAGGATAAGCATACCGCAGACGAAGTGACTGCGTCATCAACATTTCACCTAAATTTAAATGCAAATAGAAATGCAAACTACGCTCTTGCAGCGTAATTCCGTTCGTTAACGGATCGTCGCGCCCGATTTATCCGTCGGTTGGGGTCGCGGCGTCATCAAGACGGAACACTCTTTATACAATCGGAAGGTGTTGTAAAAAGAGTATGCAGCCTTCTGCGTTTTTAAAAGCGTGTTTACCCGCGTTTAAAAATTAAGAAATAATAGATAAACTAAGTATGTAGAAAGTTTTTTGGCAGCCGCGTAAGACGTCGGTTCAACTCCGACCACCTCCACCAATCCAGCACACGTCACTAACCTTGATTTTTAAGGCATAGCGGCGTGTGTTTTGCTTTTTAAGGGCTATTTTCTCTATGGAATTAGTAGTAGCCCGAAAGACGATAGGATTTCTTACGATGTTTCGGGCGAAAATCCTTATTTTCGCAAAAACATCGCCCTGAACATTAAGGATTTTGTATCTTTCTATATATATCCTTCAAAAAGTGGGTAAATCGGGTAAATCGATGAAGTTCACTCTAAACCTAAAAGTTTAAGGTTTATGCAAACCCGTCCTGTTTGAAGCGGTTAAATCGGGTAAATCGGTTAAGCCTTGCCCCAAAGTGGGCGTACCCACTATACCCGCTTTACTCAGTTAAAACGGGATAGATAGGCAAGGACTGCCCCCGAAAGGGGGATGCCCGAACGGGCAAAACAGGGTTAGATTTCCATAAAAAATCGCTTAGGGGGTGGGTGGGACAGGAACACCGCCTTCTTCCAAAAATCATAAAAAATCACGCGCTCACGGTTAGTTGACCGTGGGCGTTTATCATTTCACAAAAATAAGGAGAATTATCAATGAAAACAACGAATATTTACTATATCATCGACACTTCGGTTAAGACACGCGGAATCGTGGCAAACCGCATTAAGCAAAACATAACAAAAGTAGCACGGGCATTAGAGTTTTGCCCCTACAAGACAAAGTTGCATATTATCGGCTACAACGATAAGGCGTTCTTCGTTCATCCGTTCAACGCATACCTGCCCCACGGCAACCCCGATTTTGGCGAAGGTTTGAAAATGCTCGAAAACGTGATGAACTACGGCAACAAATATCCTACGGCGAAGACTCGTTCGGTGTTTATATGGCATACTGCGGATAACGTTTTGGAAGGTTGGCAAACGCCCCTTGAAAGGCTATTCCATAAGAAAGAGCTTGCCTTTGGCTTGCGCTACGTGGTGTATTACGGCAATCCCGATAAATACACAAAACAGGCATTTTATCGTTTCGCGGAAGCCCCCGACAAAATCCTACGCCACTTCTCGGAAAGCAGACTGTGTAGTCTTATCCGCACTATTCAAACCCGCTAAAACAAGAATTTTTATATAAAATATAAAATTCTATTGACGAAAAAGGTAAAAAGTGCTAAAATAATACCGCGACCAAACTTAATATCTTATAAGGCGAGTATACTTCTGGGTGGAAGTGTACCTTTTCGCATTACATAATATCTTGTCTTATAAGGTATGGTTTAAGTTTGTGTCGCAGCAAAGCGGAAAAACGCTTTTATCGGTGCTGTCTGCTTTGCAGGCGGCACTTTTTCATTTATACGAAACGGAGGTATCATTATGAAATTTATTAAATGGCTTGCAGGATTACCCGTAAAGACTAAAATAATCTCTTCGGTAGTAGCAGGGATTATCGTTGTTGGTTCGGGGATAGGTATTGGCATAGCAGCAAGCAAACCCGATAAACCTGAACATACCCATTCTTACACGCAACAAATAACAACGGAAGCGACTTGCACGACAAAAGGTTTAATCACTTATACTTGCTCATGCAATGATACTTATACGGAAGAAATCTCTGCGCTCTGGCACGACGAAAAAACGCACCAAGCGCAAGCCCCCACCTGCACGGAAATCGGTTGGGAAGAATACGTAACCTGCGAAAGAGAAGGCTGCGAATATTCCACATACGAGGAACTTCCTGCATTAACGCATGACAAGGTACAACATAATACCCAGGCAGCTACGTGTACCGAAATCGGTTGGAACGCATATGAAACCTGTTCTCGTTGCGACTATACGACCTACGTAGAAATTCCTGCATTGAATCATGACAAGGTACAACATAATGCGCAAGCTGCTACGTGTACCGAAAAGGGTTGGGATACATACGAGACTTGTACTCGTTGCGATTACACAACGTATGAAGAACTTCCTGCATTAACACATGACAAGGTACAACACAATGCCCAGGCAGCAACTTGCACGGAAAAAGGTTGGGATGCTTACGAAACGTGTACGCGTTGTGATTATACAACGTATGTAGAACTTCCTGCATTAACGCATGACAAGGTACAGCACAATGCCCAAGCAGCTACGTGTACCGAAATCGGTTGGGATGCGTATGAAACCTGCTCTCGTTGTGATTATACAACGTATGTAGAACTTCCTGCATTAACGCATGACAAGGTACAGCACAATGCCCAAGCAGCTACGTGTACCGAAA
>JBGVRC010000054.1:0-2607 GCA_045128055.1 Candidatus Scatosoma sp.
TAACCATAATCAATTTATTTTCGCTGACCATAAAACACCGCCTTTTATTATTTCAAGTACATTATAACATACTTTTTTATAAAAAGCAAACAAATGTTTATAAAAAACAGTTGATTTTTTTTATTTTTTTAGTATAATAGTATATATAACAAAAAAAGAAGGTAAGTATGGAAAGAAAAATCGGTGGTGAATGCGTTTTGTACGATAGAAAATGTACGGGATGTTTAGAATGTGAAGTTTGCGATTTAGACCCCAATAAAGTATGTGATAATTGTGGAAAATGCATTGAAATAGACGACGTTGCGTCTATCAAAATTGATAAAATTTATACCAATCCAAGCGAATATAAAGAGTAAAAAGGAAGCCTTTGCGGCTTCCTTTTATAATTCGTGTCGCTCTTTTATAAATGGGTTAAATTTTTCTGCGCATTGCGCGGGAATAATGGCTTGGATAGTCGCTCCGTCGTCCGTATAGGAAATATGATTTTCAACGATTAAAGTTTTAATAGTCGCATACTCGTTCATTTGCGCATACGGAACGTAAAGAGTACAAGAAATAAGCTCATTTTTAAACGAACGCAAGATTTCTCGTTTTAAACGATCAATACCAAGATTTTCTCGCGCGGAAATGGCAATACTTCCATAAGGGAACGCCGCCGTATCCGCTATGTTTTCGCTTTTATTCATAACGACAAGATAGGGGGCGGAAAACCCCATTTCTTCCAAGGTTTCAATGGTGGTTTTCATTTGCATATCGTATTCACCGCGAGCGTCGCAAACAATCAAGGCTAAATCGCAATGCAGAGCGCTTTCAAGGGTGGATTTAAAGGCTTCGATAAGGTTATGCGGCAATTCTTGTAAAAAGCCAACCGTATCGACCAATAAAAATTCCGTTCCGTTGATTTGGAAGTTTCTTGCCGTAGGATCAAGCGTAGCAAATAGCTCGTTTTTAACGTATACGTCAGAATCGGTTAGCAGGTTCATTAAGGTGGATTTTCCCGTATTTGTATAACCAACAAGAGCAATTGTTTTTACTTGTGTCTTTTTTCTACGCGCCGTTTGCAAAGAACGGCGTTCTTCTGTTTCTTTTAGACGAGCTTCTAAAAATTTAATTCTACCGCGAATATATCTTCTATCCGTTTCCAACTGTGTCTCGCCAGGTCCACGTGTTCCTACGCCGCCGCCAAGACGGGATAAAGCCGCTCCTTTGCCTTTCAATCGGGGATAGATATACTTTAATTGAGCAAGCTCGACCTGCAATTTTCCTTCGCTGCTTTTTGCATTTTTTGCAAAAATATCTAATATTAACGTAGTGCGGTCGATTACCTTTCTGTCATCTAAGGCCGCGGAAATATTTAAAGTTTGGGAAGGGGACAGATCGCCGTTAAATAATACGGTTATTTCGTCTAATCCGTCTAAAAGCGCTCGAAGTTCTTGCAATTTTCCTTCGCCAATAAAGGTTGCTGCGTTAATTTCACGAATATTTTGATAAATTGTACCTGCGTATATTGCGCCCGCGCTTTCAATCAAAGAAACGGCTTCTTCTTGTAAAATTTTATAGTGTAAAGAATTATCGCGCGTTATCGGCTGTATAATATAAATTTTTTCAATCGTATCGTCAATATTTTCGTACATACATCAATCGTCAACCTGTTCGTCATTGCGCAATTTTACAGCGCTTGCCACCTTTCTACGGTTTTCCTGCGTAATAGCCGCATAATGTTTTTTGGTCGTATTGACGTCGCGGTGTCCTAACACGTCGGCTACTATATAAATATCGCCCGTTTCATTATACAATCTCGTACCGTACGTGCTACGTAATTTATGTGGCGTAATCTTTTTAAGGGGGGAGATGATTTTACTATATTTTTTAACTAAAATTTCAACGGAACGAACATTAATGCGCTTATATTGCATAGAAAGGAAAAAAGCGGATTCACTGGCAGGAACTTTCGGGTCATTGGATTTTTCCGTTATATATTCCTGCAAAGCATATTTTACTTCGTCTGAGAAGAACAAAATGGCTTGATTTCCGCCTTTTCTCGTGACCAAAAAAGAGTTTTGCTCAAAATCAAAGCTGTCGTTGTCTAAGCCGACAAGCTCGCTAATACGTATACCCGTGCCTAAAAATAGGGTAAGAATCGCAGTATCGCGAATTTTCGTTTTGCTATGATATCCAGCCGCGTGTTTGGTAAGCCCTGAGCCCGTTTCCGCTACGTTAATAAGCTCGGCAACTTCGTCCTTATCTAATCGTATAATTTCCTTTTCGTGGAGCTTAGGAGTAGGGACTTTGGCTGAATTATCGACCTGAATTAAGCCTTTATTGAAGAAATATTTAAACATCGCGCGTACCGCAGACAGTTTTCTTGCTTTTGCGCGTTCGTCGCAGGACAAATACTTATCGCGAAAGCGATAGTGGGATAAATAACTTAAAAACAATTCGATGTCATAGTGCGAAATCCCTTCTAATTGCTCTAACGTCAAATCAAGTACGTCAAAATTGCGATATTTCTTTTTACATAAAAAGTCAAAGAAAATCCGCAAATCATAGGCGTATTTTAAGCGAGTTTGCGCGCTTGTACGCGATTCAATGCCTAAAAAATAATCT
>JBGVRC010000055.1:0-9117 GCA_045128055.1 Candidatus Scatosoma sp.
ACGATAACACGTTCCGCACCGTTGATAATGAACGCGCCGTTTTCAGTCATCAAAGGCAAATCGCCCATGAAAACTTCTTGGTCGACGACTTCGTTTTTCACCTTGTTTACAAGGCGAACTTTCACGCGCAAAGGAAGCGCGTACGTAGCGTCGCGCGTACGGCATTCTTTTTCGTCATACTTGGGTTTGTCGCCAAATCTGTGCTCTAAAAAGTAGAGTTCAAAATGGTCGGAGTAGTCGGTGATGGGAGAGAAGTCCTCAAACACCTCGCTAATGCCTTCGTTTATGAACGCATTATAGCTGTCCTTTTGGATTTCAACGAGGTCGGGTATATCAATAACTTCGTTGATTGAACCGAATTTTCTTCTTTCGGTTTTGCCGAATTTTACAACAGGTAAATCCATTTCGTTAAAATTGCTCCTTTTAATTTTTTTTAGCGATTCACCGAGTATATCTTTTCATCGATAAAAATCGAAATTTTTGTCTTGGTTGAAACTTTTTATATCGTTATGCTTTACTTTTTGCCATTTTTACGCTATAATATATATAAAGTAAGAAATTTTACCGCTTTTTGCCTATTTTTTTGGCATTTTTTCGGGCAATTTCCACCCAAAAAACCGTCAGCGAGCGGCATTACGCCATCATAAAACATAATGATACATTATCTAATTATATCCGCTCAAAATAAAGATGTCAAGCTTTTTTGCGCTCGGTTTTTTATTTTTTATAAAAAAGTTGTCTAAAAGGGAGTTTTTTGTATGAGAATCGACAAATTTTTGAAAGTTTCGCGCATTTTGAAGCGCCGTACGGTCGCCCAAGAAGCGTGCAGCGAAGAGAAAGTGATGATAAACGGCAAAGCCGCGAAGCCGTCCACCGCCGTTAAAATAGGCGACGTCGTCGAAGTGTTATATTCGTCGGGCGTTTTGAAATTTCGCGTATTAAATATCAAAGAAACGGTGAAAAAAGAAGAAGCCGCTTCCCTTTACGAGGTGATTTTATGATGGATAAACAAACGATTGGCGTAATTATTTGCGCGGCGGGCAAGGGCTTGCGCGCAGGATTTTCTAAAAACAAGCTGCTTGTCCCCTACGCGGGAAGCAACGTGCTTTGCAAAACGGTTTCCGCTTTTGATTTTCCCGCCATCGACGAAATTATCGTGACGGCGAACGCGGAAGATATGCAGGAAATCACCACTATTTTAGAACAGTTCTCCCGCACCAAAGCCGTACTTGGCGGCGCGGACCGCTCCCATTCCGTCTATAACGCCTTGAAGGAATGCTCTTGCGATATCGTGCTTATTCACGACGGCGCGCGGCCTTTCGTTTCCCGTGAAATCATCGAAGGCTGTATCGAAAGCGTAAAAAGCAACGGCAGCGGGATATGCGCGGTGGCTTGCTCGGACAGGGTAGCCGTCGCCAAAAACGGCAAAATTATTTCCGTACCCCAACGCGACACCCTTCGTCAAATCCAAACGCCGCAGGGCTTTTTCTTGGAAAATATCCGCGCGGCGTACGAACGGGCTTTTGAAAGCGAAAACCCGTCCTTTACCGACGATTCTTCGGTGTTCGCGCAATACTGCGGCGCGCCCTATCTTTGCGATGGGAGCCGTGACAATATCAAGCTGACCTACGCGGAAGACTTTATCGACAACCAAGCCCGTTGCGGTTTTGGCGTGGATACCCACGCGTTTGGAAAAGAACAAGATTATATCGTACTTGCGGGCGTAAAAATCCCGTCGGATAGCGGACTTATCGCCCACAGCGACGGCGACGTACTCGTACACGCCGTTATGGACGCTATGCTTTCGGCGGCGGGATTAAAAGACATCGGGCATTACTTCCCCGATACGGACGAAGCATGGAAGGACGCAAGCTCGATGAAAATGCTTGCGCTCGTCAACGGTTTGTTGGCGGAGCAAGGCTTGGCGGTGAAAAATCTGTCCGTAGCCATTCAAGCAGAAAAGCCGCGCTTGGCAAAATATATCGACGAAATGAAAAATTCCCTTTCGTCCGTGTTGCGCCTTGACCCTGCGTATATCGGCGTTGCGGCGGGCACAAACGAAGGCTTGGGCTACGTTGGCGAAGGCAAAGGCATTACGGTAAACGCGTACGTATTATTAAAGAAAGGAAACTGATATGGCAACCAAACAAAAAACGCCTACAACGCAATACGTTTGCTCGCAATGCGGCTTTGCAACGCCAAAGTGGTTGGGCAGATGCCCCGATTGCGGCAATTTTAATACTTTGCAGGAAGAAATCGTCCGCGTAGCGGATACCAAGACGGAGCCCCGCCGCGGCGTTTCGGAAATAAAAACCCGCGCCCTGCCCTTATCGCAGGTCGGCTATGAAAAATTTGACCGCGTAAAAAGCGGCATTTCCGAATTTGACAACGTGCTGGGCGGCGGTATCGTGCGCGGTTCGCTCGTGTTGCTCGGCGGCGATCCGGGGATTGGGAAATCCACCCTTTTGACGCAGGTTTCGGCGTACCTTGCTTCCACGCAATCCGCGCCCGTTTTGTACGTTTCCGCAGAAGAAAGCTGTTCGCAGGTAAAAATGCGTTGCGAACGCTTGGGGCTGAATTCGGACAACCTGCTTCTTCTCAACGAAACGTGCTTGGAAGATATTGAAAACGCGTTGGGAGATTGCAAGTTTGTCGTAATCGACTCCGTCCAAGCCATTTACACGGAAACGCTTTCGTCGGCGGCTGGCTCGGTGGGACAAGTACGCGAATGCGCGGCACGACTTATGCGTATCGCCAAATCGCAAAATATCACCTTTTTTATCATCGGACATGTCACCAAAGAAGGCTCGCTCGCAGGGCCGAAAGTGCTCGAACATATCATGGACACCGTCCTTTATTTCGAAGGGGAACAGGAAGACAATTTCAAGCTGCTTCGCGCAGTGAAAAACCGTTTCGGCTCGGCGCAGGAAGTGGGTGTGTTTGAAATGACGGACGCAGGCGTAAAAAGCGTCAACGACTATGCCGAACTTTTCTTATCCGAAACGCGCGGCGTGGCGGCGGGCTCGGCGGTGACTCCGTCGATAAGCGGCAACCGCTGCATGAGCGTGGAAATCCAGTCCCTTGTCAGCAAAGCCCCTTACGGTCAGCCCCGTAGAATGAATTTGGGTGTGGATTATAATCGTTTAATCGTTTTAATCGCCGTTTTGGAAAAGCGTTGCGGTATCCCCTTTTTCAACCACGACGTATACGTAAACGTTATGGGCGGTATTAAGCTTAGCGAGCCGTCCGCGGACTTAGCCGTTTGCGCAGCGCTTGCGAGCGCAGCAAACGATTGCCCTATCGACAAATACACCGCCCTTATCGGCGAAGTGGGTTTGACGGGGGAAATCCGTCCCGTAGCACGGGCGGATAAACGAGTCAACGAATGCATCAAGACGGGTTTCAAGCGGATAATTTTGCCCGCCAAGAATATGAAATCCTGCGAAAAATACAAGGACAAAATCGAGCTTGTGCCCGTGCAATACGTCGGGCAAATGATAAAGGCGCTGAACCTGCGCGCCAACACTCCGCCCACCTACGGCGAAAAAATGTAAAAATCGGTATAAAAAAGATACCCAAAAGCCTTGTGCTTTTAGGGTATCTTTTTTAATAAGTGTTCATTGTTACAATCCAAGTAACTGCTTTTTCTTTTGTTCAAATTCTTCTTGCGTGATTACGCCGCAATCAAACAATTCCTTATATTTTTTTAATTCGTCAGCATTACTCGTTTGAACTCCTGCTTGTGACTCTTTTTCTTTTGCTTTCGCTTTGTTTTCCTGTCTTTCAATTAACAACCTGCGAATTGTTCTATGAATTTCTTTCGCATTCTTAACAAAGCGAAAGGATATCTTTCCAGATGAAGTTGCCACAAAAATCCCATTAAACCAAGATGAACCGACCGACGAAATGCTATCCATTGGCAAATCGATACTATTCTTCCAATTTGTTCTTCCATATACACGTTTACTTGTAACAACGATTTGAATGGAAGTTATTACCTGATACAAGATAAATGAAACAACCAATCCAACCCCTAAAGGTATAAGGAGCGTAAACCACACAAAATCACCATCGGCGCACGCTTTAGCGCATTTTGCTGCAGTCATAATATTATCACATTGCCAGCAGGACTTAAAACTACTACTGTGCCTATCATACCAATAATTATAGTCAGGCAAATAAACAGTCCAATATAAGATAAGAGTTAACAACACAGCAATACCCGCCACAATCAACATCCATATTCTTATTATTTTTTTTGGCTCATATTGGTAGCTTCGAACAACAACTTCTTCTTTCATTTGTGAAAACCTCCAATTTCAAGTTTCTATTTTAAATTATATAAGAAGTTTTCTTCTTTGTCAAGTATTTTAAGAAGATTTCTTCTATAATATGATTATGGAAATTGGGGACAAGATTAAAGAATTAAGAATAGAAAAGGGCTACTCCCAAATGCAACTCGCCAAAATCATAGGCGTTAGTCAAAAGGCGGTTGATTACTGGGAAAGAAACGTAAACGAGCCAAAAGCAAGCTATATTATTGCGCTTGTCAACACTTTTGATTTAACGTTTGACGAATTTTTTATGGATATAAAATAATTCCCTCTATTATGTAAAAATCGGCATAAAAAAACTTCTCCGTTGGGGAGAAGTTTTTTCTTTTTAGTTGATTGCAAGCATTTTTTCTTCAAACATAGCTTGTTTGCCGTCTTGCGCGAAATAGTCCTGACGGAAAATATAATCGCAATAGCGGATTTTTCCAACCAGCGCCGCACCTTCCGCTTTGTAGGCGGCAAGGCTTTCGTCACTCACACTTTCGTGTTTATACAAAAGGTTGTTGACACTGCGCGCGACGATGCCGTCTGAGAAGAAGTTGTCGTAGCCGCGGGAGTACAATACCGACTGTTTATCCGAAAGGGTGGAATTGCCGTAGTAAAGGTTGGAATAATATTTAATCCCAAGCAAATCCAAAAGCGTAGGCACGATGTCCGCCGTGCAGGTAAACTTGTCTACGGTATGCTTTTCGCCAAGCTTTGCCGATAAATCGGCGTCGTAAATCATAAAGGGTACGTTGTACAAATCGGTGAACTTTCTATCCGTTTCGTAATCCCTGATATCCTTTACAAAGTTGCTCAATGCGTGGTAGTACGCGTTGTGGTCGCCAAAGAGCGCGATGACTGTATTTTCCAACAGCCCTTTTTCTTGCAGGTCTTTTTTCAAATTCCCCACCGCTTTGTCCGTATCCAACGCCGTCACCATATATTGGAACAAAATTTGCTGTTCGTCCGTCATATAGCAATAGGGCGCGGGTTCTTTTTCCTTGCCTTCCACTTTTTGGTAGACGCCCGAAAGATAGATTTCGTTGAGCGCGTCTTCCAAGCGTTTGGTTTCTTCCTTTAAATTATCGCGCGCGTAATATACGCCGTGCATCGTGATGGTCGTTACATAGCTGTAAAAGCTTTCACCCTTGCTATAATCAAGGAATTCAACCCCCGACGTTTTTTTGGTTTCCGTTTGTTTGGAAATATCCATCGGGGCAATTAAATCACGCGCGGTGTACACCATTTCGCTGTCCAAGTTGCGCAAACCGCCGCCCGCGCCGCTGTCCGCGTACATAGAATTACGGAAAACGGGCAGCTTTTTCTTATTTTCGCCTTCCCCGATTTCCTGCCATTCGATACCCTTGTTAAGCCATTCTTCCGCCATTTCTTCCATATCGTACATATCCGTCATACCTTCAAAGCCGAAGGCTACGTGCGCTTTGTCGCGGTTATAGAAGGTTTTAAAGCCGTTGTGGAAGGATTTTTTGGACATATCCCCTTCCCGCAGCGTTTCCATTAGGTTGGGAACGGTATGCGGCAGGGTGTTTTCTTCGTAATCGTAATTGATATACGCTTCGGTGGGATAGCTACCCATAATGCTGATGGTTTCGGCTATGTCCGTTTTTTCACGGGAATGGAAGTTGGTCATAACCAAGCTTTCGTTGTAAAAAGCGCGTAAATTCGGATACAATTCTTCCAACTGCATCGAAGTCAAGGGCAGGGTGTTGGGATATTCCGAGCCGATGGCGTTTTTGATTTCGTCCGCGCTTAAAAAGGCGTACCATTCCAAGGATTCCGCCAAAATCGTAATCACGTTTTTGTCTTTGGACGTACCAAAATATGCGGTGGGTTCGGATACCTTTTCGTAAATGAAGCTTTCAATTTCGGCGTAGGTGAGCTTGCTGGTGTCTTTCGTAGCAACGCCGTACAGCTCGCCAAACAAATTCCCCATCATACCGTACGCGGAATAGGCGCTTTCGGCTTTGCCGTTTATCATTTCGTCGTATTTATCCACGCCGTTGTTGCTGGGATAATAGGAAACGAGCGAAACGCCCGTCATCGCCACACCTACGACCGCGGCGATCGCGCCGTAAATTGCCGAGCGTTTGTTTACGCGTACCCGCGAAGCGGTATACGTTACGCGCAAGCCGTATACGATATACACCGCACAGAAAAACAACGCGCTGTAAAAGGTGACAAAGTTGACGGGAACGCTTTCTAAAATAGCGAACGCGTCGTTGCGCAGGCTGAGCATAGCGAAATCGAAATATTGCCCCGTCATATCGTAAATGACGGCAAACACCAAATCGAGTATCCCCTGCACGGATAAAAGAAGCGCGTAGACGATAAAACGGGCTTTTTCGTTGGGAATCAGCCAAACGAGCGCCGTAAACGCCAGCAATACGCCGAGCGAAATAAACGGCCGAGCAAGAAAAGGACTGCCTTCCACCGTCGCGACGGCTATGCTTTCTATTAAAACGGCAAAGACGAAATATAAAACCGCCAAACGGTTTTTCTTTAACCATCCGTATGCAATTTTCCAAAAATTTGCTTTTTCCATAATATACTACACCTTGATGGGTTAGAAAATATAAATGAGCATAATTAAAATATAGGACTTAGCCGTTTGACCTTTCGTCAGCGCGTCCACAAGCACAAAACAGGGATAGAACAGGACGAAGTAGGTTACGCCTACGCTCAGGCTTACGCCCGACGTCAAAACGTCATACAGGGCAAACAACAAAAACAAGCCCATATATACGCCGAGAAAAACGGCGCGCTTGTCCGTTTCTTTTTTCGCCAACGCGCTGATTTCCAAGGCGATTTCCCTTGAAGCGTGTAAAATCCAAACAATCCATACGCTCTTTACGATATTTAACGTTACGTTTGACATTCTATTAAACAAATCATAGCCTTGCACGTTGTTACCCAAATCGTAAAAGGGCTTTACGTGGAAATCGATTTGCGCGCTCATAATCAAAATGCACGCCGCCACCAACGCAAGCAACATTACGACGTTGCGCATAGGCAAAAGCGGGGCTTTCTCCTTTTGAAAAATAAACGCTGATTTTTCTTTCAACGCGACCCTGCCCCCGTCGTTTTGCGATTGCTCGGTGTTTTCCACGCTTTGGCAGGCTTCGTATACTTCCCGTCTTTTTCGCCAAATCTTGCGTTTATCAGTGATATAAAACGCCGCCATTTCCATACCCCAAAAAAGCATAATAAAGACGTTTTGGATACACGGGCGCATTTGTCCGTAACCGATCAAATCCATCGCTTGCGTAAAGCGCAATTCGCTGTCTTCGTGGAATATCCCCCTAAAAAACAAAGCCGTAAGCGCCATGCAGGCAAAATACCCTGCGTAGCGTTTTATATTTTGCAATAATCTTTGTTTTGAATATTCTCTTTCCATTCTTATACCTTAAAACCCTTACAAATAAAAGTCAAAGCTTCGTTCGTTTTGGGAAAGCGTATCTTTCCACATATATCATTATAATACATTCGAAAACAATTTTCAAGCCAAAAGCAAGAAAATATTTATTTTTTCTATATTTAGTATCCTAAAAAACGCAAAAAAAATCCCTGCAAAGCGCAGAGATTTGATTTTTATCCAAATTTTATAATAAATCAGTGATTGTTTTTTCTCTATCTTCCGCGGAAAAATAGATGGGCGGCACGTCAAACACCGTTTTGCAGCCCGTAACCCCTTCCTTATGCAAGCGATACACCGCTCTGGCGCAAGCTACCAGCACGGACGCGGTAAATTCGGCGTTGGAATCTAATTTCAAGCCGTATTCAACCACGTGTTTATGACCGCCGCCCGTAACGCCGCTGCGTATCACGACGCCGCCGTGGGGAAGCCCCGCGTGATTTTGTTTCAGCTCTTCCATCGTGATAAAATGCACCGTGGTATTATAATCCGCGAAATAGTTGGGCATGGTCTTGATTTCCTGCTCAATGCGCGCTTTGTCCGCGCCTTCCTTTGCCACGACGAAGCATTCTCTTTCGTGCTTTTGCGCCGTTGTGAGCTCGGGCATTTGTCCGTCGCGTACCGCTTGGATTGCCGCTTCGATGGGAATGGTATACTGCCGCGCGTCCAAAACGCCGTCAATGCGGCGAATGGCGTCGGAGTGGCCTTGGCTGACCCCTTTTCCCCAAAAAGTATACGACTTACCATCGGGGAGTATCGCGCCTGCATACAAGCGCGCGATGGAGAACATACCGGGATCCCAACCTGCGGAAATCATCGCCGTCGTACCCTGTTTTTTGGTGGCTTCGTCTACGTTTTTCGCGTGTTCTAAAATCTTCGCGTGCGTGTCGAAGCTGTCTACGACGTTGAAGTATTCCGCCAAAGCGGGCGTTTGCGCGGGCAAGTCGGTTGCGCTGCCGCCGCAAAGAATCATTACGTCGATTTTATCTTGCATATGCATGGCTTCGTCTACGGAATATACGGGAATCCCCGTCCGCGTTTTTACACTTTCGGGCGGTCTACGCGTAAATACGCCGACCGCGGTAAAATCGGGATTTTGCCGAATGGCAAGCTCTACCCCCGCGCCCAAATTTCCGTAACCGTAAATACCGATACGAATACTCATTTTGTTACCCCTTTTTTTGGTCTACTTCGTTATTATAACACATACCGCGACAATTTTCAAGCGGTGACGAATAAAAAAACAAGCAAAGTTTTCACAATTTTTTATACCCGCTATTCGGTATGCTTATAAAAAAACCGACGCTTTATCCAAGCGTCGGTTTTTCTTTTTTTAATGCCTATATTAGAACATTTGAATATACG
>JBGVRC010000056.1:0-8299 GCA_045128055.1 Candidatus Scatosoma sp.
TTTTTATCCGTGATTACAGCCACGTGATTTCAGTTTACGTCAAAATCCGCCGCCGTATGCGTTTTCCGTTTGAAAGGTTAAAACATCTCCACGTACGCGTCGCGTTCCGCGCCAACGGATACGTATTTAATCCTGCAACCGCAAGCGTCTTCCAAATATCTAACGTAATCGAGCGCTTCCTTGGGCAAATCTTCTACCTTACGGCACTTGGAAATGTCGCAGTTCCAACCCTTAACCGTTTTGAATATGGGTTTGCATTCGTCCAAAACGTCGATGAAAGGGAATTCGTGGATAATTTCGCCGTTCAATTCGTACGCTACGCATACTTCAATTTCTTCATAATCGGACAAAACGTCCATTTTCGTGAGCGCAATTTCCGTCGCGCCTTGGCAGCGGATACCGTAGCGAGAAGCCACGATGTCGAAAGGCCCTACTCTTCTGGGTCTGCCCGTAGCCGCGCCGTATTCCCCGCCGAGCTGACGGAGCCTTTCCGCTTTTTCACCGAAATATTCCGCGGTGAAAGGACCTTCCCCTACGCAGGTGGAGTACGCCTTCATAATCCCGACGGAGTTGTCGAGTTGGAGCTGAGGCACGCCTGCGCCGATGGGCGCGTACGCCGCAATCGTCGAAGAAGCCGACGTGTAAGGGTGGATACCGAAATCGATATCACGCATTGCGCCGAGCTGCGCTTCGAACATAATATTTTTACCCTGCGCGTGCGCTTCGGTCAAATACAAGCCTACGTCGCATACGAAAGGTGCTAATTGCTTGCCAAATTCTTCAAAATAAGCAATCATATCTTCCGTTTTTACGGGGTCTGCGCCATAGCCGCCCGCAATGGTAAGGTTTTTCCATTCCACGATGTCCGCGATACGCGCGTACAAGCGGTCGGGATTTAAAAGCTCGCCCATACGGAAAACTTTTTTATAGAACTTATCTGCGTATACAGGGCTGATACCGCGACGGGTAGAACCGAATTTTTTACCTGCCAAGCGATCTTCTTCCAAGCAGTCCAAAAGCACGTGATAGGGCATCGTGATAACCGCGCGGTCGGAAATTTTGAGATTTTCAGGGGTAATAGTGATCCCGCCTTCTTTTAATCTTGCCATTTCGCCGCAAAGGTGCTTGATATCGATAACCATACCAGGGCCCATTACGTTGACTACGTCTTCACGCAAAATGCCCGAAGGAAGAAGGTTCAAAACGAACTTACCGCGTTCGTTGATGACGGTGTGGCCTGCGTTGTTGCCGCCTTGATAACGACAAACCACGTCGAAGCTTTCGGAAAGAAGGTCAACCATTCTACCCTTGCCTTCGTCGCCCCAGTTGATACCGCAAATAGATGTAAGCATATATATTCTCCTTAACGTTTTTTACTGAATATTTCTGCTTTCAAAACGCAAAAAACTCGGCGTTTTTACCCATACAAAACACAAAAACGCCCTTTTATCGCATTTTAATTGCAATTTATTATACTGTATTTTTTCTCACTTGTCAAGCGTAAACGCCGTATATCCGTTCTTTTTATAAATTTTTCCTTTTTTTCACTTTTTTTCGTTGGGCTATTGACAATTTTCAAAAAAAGGTATATTATATATAGAGTAAGATATTATTTTGAAAAGATTTTAAGGAGTTTTTATGTATTGTAGAGAATGCGGGGATAAGCTGACCTTACGTTTTTGCGAAAACGAAGGCTTAATCCCCTATTGTGGAAAATGTCAAGCGTATATGTTTCCGCAATTCCCCATTGCGGTATCCATGGTAGTGACCAACCGCGCCCAAGACAAAATTTTGCTGGCGAAGCACGTAGAAGACGAAGATTTTATTTTGTTTGCGGGATATATCAAAAAAGGTGAAAACGCGGAAAAAACCGTTCCCCGTGAAATCAAGGAAGAGCTTGGCTTGGACGTTGTCAAAGCCAAGTATATGTCGTCGCGCTATCACGCAAAGAAAGAAGTGTTGATGCTCAACTTTGTTGTGGTGGTAGAAGAAAACCGCCCCATCAAGCTCAACACCGATGAAATCGCCGAAGCGCGCTGGTGTTCGCCCGAAGAAGCTTTAACGCTTATTCGCAAAAACACGACGGCGGAATTTTTCTTAAACAACGCCGTACGCGAATTGAAAAAGAAAATTTAACCGACAAAGCCCTTTCTTCAAGAAAGGGCTTTTCCTTATTAAAAAAATCGGGGTAAAGCATACTTTTTTTCTTTCACGCCGTTGACTTTTTTTCTTTTTTTTGGTACAATGGTTTGTAATATAGCAAAACGACAATCGGTAAAAGATACACCAAGGAGAACGGCATGCATAAAATTGGTTTCGACAACAAAAAATACCTGTCTTTGCAATCGGAAAAAATCCAAGAACGCATCAACGCGTTCGGGGACAAGCTCTATCTTGAATTTGGCGGAAAACTGTTCGACGATTATCACGCTTCCCGTGTTTTGCCCGGATTTGAACCTGACAGCAAAATTAAAATGCTCTTAAAGCTTCGCTCTATTGCCGAAATCTTGGTCGTTATCAGCGCCAACGACATTGTCAAAAATAAGTACAGAAGCGACCTTGGCATCACCTACGACGCGGACGTTTTGCGCTTGATTGACATTTTTAAAAGCAAGGGTTTATTTGTCGGCAGCGTCGTTATGACGATGTATCAACCCCAACCTGCCGTAGACGCGTTTATCAAGCGTTTAAACAACCTTGGCGTGAAGGTGTACAAGCACTACGCCATCGACGGCTATCCTTCCGACGTACAAAAAATCGTCAGCGAGCAGGGGTATGGAAAAAACGAATATATCCCCACGCAAAGACGGCTTGTCATCGTCACCGCGCCCGGACCTGGGAGCGGGAAAATGGCGACCTGCCTTTCTCAGCTTTATCACGAAAATTTGCGCGGCGTCAAAGCGGGCTATGCAAAGTTTGAAACCTTCCCTATTTGGAACTTGCCCCTTTCCCACCCCGTCAACCTTGCCTACGAAGCGGCGACTGCCGATTTAAACGACGTCAATATGATAGACCCTTATCATCTTGAAGCGTACGGTTCGCTTGCCGTCAATTATAACCGCGACGTGGAAATCTTCCCCGTTGTGTCCGCTATGCTTGAAAAAATCCTTGGCTATTCCCCCTACAAATCCCCTACGGATATGGGCGTAAATATGGTAGGGAATTGTATCATAGACGACGAAGCCTGCAAGGAAGCTTCGAAAAATGAAATTATCCGCCGTTATTACGCCGCGCTTTGCGACGCGAAGAAAGGGCTCGTCCATAAAGACGTCTTGGCGAAGTTAGAGCTTTTGATGAGCAAATCGGGCATTTCCCCCGCGAATAGAAAAACGATTGCACCCGCTTTGAAAAAATCGGAGCAAACGGGCAATCCCGCGGCGGCAATCGAACTGCACGACGGGAGAATCGTAACGGGCAAAACCAGCGACCTTTTGGGCGCTTCGGCGGCTTGTCTTCTAAACGCTTTAAAAGCGCTTGGCGGCATTGACGACAGCATCGAGCTTATCTCCCCTACGATTATCGAGCCTATACAATATTTAAAAGTCAAGCATATGGGTTCTATCAACCCCCGTTTGCATACGGACGAAGTATTGATGGCGCTTTCTATTTGCGCCGTTTCCGACCCCAAAGCGAAAAAGGCGATTAAACAGCTCGGCAATTTAAAAAATTGCGAAGTACATTCGACGGTAATGCTTTCGCATACGGACGAAAAGACCTTTAAAGCGTTGGGTATGCATCTCACCTGCGAACCCGAAAGACAAGTAAACAACGAACAAATATAATCAAAACGGAGCGTTATCAAACGCTCCGTTTTCGTATACTTTTTATAAATCTAATTTCAAATCGCCAAACTTTATCCAGCCTTTCTTTCTCATAAATTCGGAAAGCGCCAAGCAAATCAAAGCGGGCGCGACAATGTCAATCCCCACGATTTGTACAAGCACGAGCGCCCAATGCTGCGTTTCCGACATAGCCGTAAACGTTTCGATGACGCCAACCAAGCCAGCCGTCCCCATACCGCTGCCCACGGCAGTACTCGTCATACCCAACACGTAAGAAGAAATCGGACCTAAAATAGCGCTGGCAATAATGGGCGGCAGCCACAAAATCGGTTTTTTCACCAAATTCGGCATTTGCAACATACTCGTCCCGACGCCTTGCGCAACCAAGCCCCCCCATTTGTTTTCGCGGAAGCTCATCACGGCGTAGCCGACCATTTGACAACAACAGCCAACCACCGCCGCGCCCGCGACGACGCCGTTTAATTGCAGCATAATTCCGATTGCCGCGGAAGAAATGGGCAGGGTGAGAAATATTCCCATCAGCACAGCCACCAAAATCCCCATAAGGAAGGGCTGCTGTTTTCCTGCTTTATCAATAATATTGCTGAGTAATTCAATAAACTTACTTAAAGGCAGGGCAAGCAGCAACGCTACGATTGCGCCTGAAAGAATGGATACCAAGGGCGTGATGATGATGTCCACTTTCGTCTTACCGCTGACAAGAGAGCCGACTTCCAACGCCACAAACGAAGCAATAAACGCCGTTAATGGCTCGCCTACCGATGTCGCGTAGGTTTTGGTGAGATGATTATACGTCAAAAAGTAAATGGCTCCTTTCTTTAACGCCGTTGCCGCAAAGGAAGCAAGCATACCTACCGCGCCTGCCGAAATGGTGACGAGCGGCGCTTTTTTCAGCTTATAGCCCATACCAAGCCCTATACCTGCGCCCATCATAAATTTGGCTACTTGTCCGATGATAATGATATACGTACCAACCGAACCGCCGATAAGCTTGCCGACGTTTTCGATAATCGTGCCGATAATCAGCGTGGCAAACAGCCCCAGCGCCATACCCGACATTCCGTCTACAAATATGTAAGATAAAACTTGTTTTACCTTTTTTAAAACCTTGTTTTCACTCTTTTCCATATTTCTTTCTCCTATATAGAGTTTGCTTACATTATACTCCCCTTTTTTTGAAAAATCAAGCGTTTGAAGCCCATTCGATAAAATTTTATCTATTCGATAAAATCTACTGATTGATAGAAAAGCCTGCCTTTCTTAGTTTTAGAAAGGCAGGCTTTATCGCTACGTTTTTATTTTCTTTCGAAGCTGTCGCAGCAGGTACAGCTTTCCGCGTCGCAGTTGCAGGTGTTGCCAACGTGGATTTTTCTCAACGTGCAGTAATCGCCTGCGCAGTTGTACTTACAATCGGTTACTCCACAGCCGATTGCGGTGTTTACGTCGTGACCTTTTTCATTCATCATAATAAAATCCTCCTTTAAAGGTAGTCTTAGTATAGGCAATTTTCAAAAAGTTATTGACATTTTCAAAAATTTCTTGTACAATAGTATATGGAAAAATACGGCGCGTATGGACGCGCTGAAAAAAGGAGAATAGGAATATGAAAGTTATTTTGACGGCAGACGTAAAACCTTTGGGCAAAAAAGGCGACGTTGTGGAAGTTGCCGACGGGTACGGAAAGAACTTTTTAATCAAAAAGGGCTTGGCGCAGGCGGCTACGGCAAGCACCATTCACGAAGCGGCGCAAAAGAAAGCTTCGCAGGAATTCCATAAAGCGGAAGAAGTGAAAGCGTTGAAGGCTTTGGCGGCGGAACTTGACGGGAAATCGGTGATTGTCAAAATCAAAACGGGCGAAAACGGCAAGGTTTTCGGCAGCGTTACGGCGGCGAACGTAGCGGCGGCTTTGGTAGAAGCGGGCTATGACATCGATAAAAAGAAAATCAAGATGGAAAACGTTAAAACGCTCGGTTCGTTCCCCGCGGAAGTGCGTTTGATGGAAAACGTAACAGCGAAAATCACCTACGTTGTACAGCCTTTATAATTTTACAAAAGTATCTTGCATACAATAAATCAGATAAAAGGAAATATAAACTATGGAAGATAAAGAAATTTCGCTGGAAAGCGAAGATTTAGGGGCTTTGCCGCCCAAAATTACCAAAGAACATTTCCACGCGCTTGCAGGAACAAAACGCCAGCAAGTTATGCGCTGGGTGAAGGCGATTTTATACACTATGCTTTCCGCGCTCTTGGTGGCGTTCGGCGCATACGCGCTTATCACCCCCAACGAATTTACCATCGGCGGCATTAGCGGTATATCCATTCTTCTCAACGTGGCAACGGACGGGAAAGTACCCCAAAGCTTCGCGTTGTTCGGGCTCAATCTCCCCTTGGTCGTACTCTCTTTCTTTTTCGTAAAAAAGAGATTTGCCATTTTAACCACGCTGAATATCGTTATGCAATCCATATGGCTCTTCTTGATTGAACAGCTTTTTCAAGACTCCATCTGTATCACCTTCCCCGGAGGCGAAACGGCAAAAATTTTCGCGGCGATCGCGGCAGGGATTTGTATCGGCTGCGCCATCGGGCTTGCTTTTAAGGTCGGCGGCAGTACGGGCGGCGCGGATATTCTTGCCGTTATGATTCAAAAGAAGCTTGCGGCAGGGTCGATTGCTTGGATTTTATTTTCTATGAATTGCGTCGTTATCGGCGCGTCCATATTCGTATTTGAACCGGATATCAACGCGGAAAACGCGCTTGGCGCGACCTTACTCCCCATCGCCCTTTCCGCATTCGAAGCGTACATAGAGAGCAAAACCAACGAAACCCTTTCCAACGGCTTCCAGTCGGCGGTAGAGTTTAGAATTATCACCGACAAACCCGAAGAAATGTCGCGCGCTTTGATGAAAGAGCTCAGCCGCGGCGTTACGGCAATCCCCGCGACGGGTATGTATACCAAAATTACGCATACGATGTTGCTTTGCGTAGTCAGCCGCAGACAGGTGGCTACTTTACAACGCATTATGCGCTCGGTAGACGCGGATTCTTTCGCCGTAACCAGCAAAGTTTCGCAGGTTTTGGGACTTGGCTTCTACACTTCGGAAGTATAACGGAAAAATTCGCTGTAACCCTTTAAACGCTTGGGTTACAGCGTTTTTTTATACAAAAAACGACAAAATAGAATTTTTTTCGAAAAAAACGCGAAAAATCCTTTATTTTTAAGGGTTTTTCGCTATTTTTTTTGCTTTTAGGACTTGACTTTTTTCCATATATAGGGTATAATAAAAATACTTAAGGCGAACGTTTTAAGAAAATATTTTATTTAAAGGGGATTCTCTTATGAACAAAGGCGAATTGATTAAAGCTATGGCAGAAAAAGCAGGTTTCACGAACAAAGACGCAGCAGTTGCTTACGAAGCATTCGTTGCTACCGTTACCGAAGCGTTGAAGAACGGCGAAAAGGTACAACTCGTTGGCTTCGGTACGATCGAAGTTAAGGACGTTCCCGCTAAGACCGGTATCAACCCTCAAACGAAAGCCGCAGTTGAAATTCCTGCATGCAAGAAACCCGTTATGAAGTTCGGTAAAGCTTACAAAGAACTTTTTAACTAATTTTTCATTTTAATTGAGTTCGTTTAAAAGCCGAGATTTTTATCTCGGCTTTTTGCTTTGTCTTATAAAATCAAACCGCCCTACGCATATTGCGCAAGGCGGCGTTTTTCTTATTTTCTATCTGCAAAATAGTTGATTTTCATTGCCGCTTTTACTTCGTTGAGCGTTTCTTGCGCGGCCGCTCTTGCTATTTCGCTGCCTTTATAGAGCATATCCCAAATAGCGGGGATATCTTTGGCAAGCTCTTCTCTTCTTGCGCGAATCGGCGCGAGCGTTTCTTGCATAACTTCGTTTAAAAATCTCTTGACTTTCATATCGCCAAGCCCGCCGCGTTCGTAATGCGCTTTAAGTTCGTCCAAATTCGCATATTCAGGCAGGTATTTTTGGAAGTGTTCCTGCGTGGAGAAAGCTTCCAAATAAATAAACGTGGGGTTGTTTTTCGTATCGCCTGGGTCGGTCACCTTGATATGGTTGGGGTCGGTGTACATACCCATAACCTTGCGTTTGATTTCGTCCGCGCTGTCGGAAAGGTAGATACAGTTGCCAAGCGATTTGCTCATTTTCGCCATACCGTCCGTACCGGGCAAGCGCAAGCACGCTTTGTTGTCGGGCAAAACTGCCTTGGGTTCTACGAGCGTTTCTCCGTACAAGCCGTTGAAGCTTCTTACGATTTCACGTGCTTGTTCCAGCATAGGAAGCTGGTCTTCGCCCACGGGTACGGTGTTCGCCTTAAACGCCGTAATATCCGCTGTTTGGGATACGGGATAGGTTAAAAAACCCATTGGAATAGACGTTTCGAAATTCTTTTGTTTTAATTCCGCCTTTACCGTCGGATTGCGTTCTAACCGCGACAGCGTTACCAAATTCATATAATAAAAGGTGAG
>JBGVRC010000057.1:0-4472 GCA_045128055.1 Candidatus Scatosoma sp.
GATAACGTATCCGTGATGTGCGCAAACGGAATATCAATAATCCCGTCGAACGCTTTTGCCAGCGCGTATAAAATCGGGAAAAGAGCAGGCAAGATATAGCAAGCCCCACTTGCAAATCTCATAAACTCATTGCTCCCAAGCGCGGACGGATTAATGGCATCCGTAAAGTACGCGCCCATTAAAACCATCAGGAAGTTAGGGCCAAAGCCCGAGAAAGAAAACAAAAATTCTTTCCATTTCGTATTTAACGATTTCACCATTTGTAACACCTCACCATAATCGTTTTACGCTTTGTTTTTTAATAATTCATAGAAATCCTGCGGGGTGGACAGCTTCACGTCTTCCGCAACCGCCGTTTCTACTTCAAATTCTGCCTTTAACGCGTCAATCAACACGAAATAATCCAAGCTACTTCCGCCAAGGTCGGTGAAGAAATCCGCTTGCATATACACGTCTTTTTCTTCCAACTGCAAGGCTTCCGCGAAGCATTTGCATATTTTTTCTTCCAACTGCGACAACGCTTTTTCTACGTAAGCGTCGCTGTCTTGTAAATTGATTAAGCCATACCCGTTCGCGCGGTATTTCGCGGCTATTTTTTTACGGCTGATTTTAAACGCGCCCGTTTCCAACAAATCGTCCGTCGTCAACGAAATTTCTTCCACTTCGTCCTGTAAATGATTTTGTACAAGCTTTTGCTTGATACGGTCATATACGTTTTGTAATTTTTCTTTGGAGAAGCAGGGCTCGATACAAACGAGCAAGGTGGGCTTTCCGTCCGCGCCCGCGAACAAGCACAAGTTTTTCACCCCGTTTGTATACAGTTTGCTTTCCATCAGCTCAGGGTTGAGATTTTCGCCGTTCTTGCAAACGATTAAATCGTCTTTTCTGCCTTGATGATAATAACCCTTGCCGCGCTTTTCCACCAAGTCTTTGGTGTTGAACCACGCGTTGAAATCGGTAATTTTCTCTTCTTTATCCTGCCAAATCCGCGAAGCCATCGCTTTGCCGCGAACAAGTAATTCCCCTTTTTCGGAAATAGAATATTCCATACCCTTGAACGGCAAACCTATCGAGCCCGAATTGCGCATCTTTGCCTTCATCGACCTTTCCACGGAAATGATGCCGATTTCCGTCATACCAAAGCCGTTTGCCATATGATAGCCTATGCCGTTGAAAAAACGCAAGGTTTCTTTTTCTATCGCGCTGCCGCCCGATATCAAGAAGCAAACGCTTTCGCCGAACAAGCCTTCGCGCACTTCTTTAAACCACGATTTGGATAACCGTCTGCCAAGTCCGCCTAATTTATTGACGGTGTTTATCCCCTTTTCAAATTTTTGATAGGTTTTTTCGCCGCGTTGGCGAATGTTGCGCAAGGCTTTTTTATAAATCGTCGTCCATACGAGCGGTACGGCGAATATATGCGTGATTTTATGCCGCTTGATTGTGGATAAAAGAGTTTGCGGGTTCATATCCGACAAAAACACAAGGGTTCTGGCTACGAACGTAAACCATAAATACACCGCAGAAAACCCGAAAATATGATAGAACGGCAACAGAGCAAGAAGCTTTAATTCCCCTTCGTAATGCATACGCATTTGCGGGCAGGTTTTGATGATGTCTACGCTGCTGCAAATTTGGTGATAAAAATTTTCCGCGGTATAGGCGCAAAGCTTGACCGAACCCGTCGTACCCGACGACATAAACAGCACTTCTTCGCCCCAAACAGTCGGCGCGTATTCCGTTCCGTTATCTTCGGCGAAAATTTCCGCTATTTGGTGGGTAGGCACGGAAAAGATTTCTCCGTCCGAAAGAACTGCGCCTACGTTATAATCGGCAAGCGTTTGTTCTAATACGCTTTTAGGCAAACGGGAGTTTAGCAAAAGCGGACGGTAGCCGCAAGACAAAATCGACCAAAAGATTTGTATCCAGGCAAGAGAATTGCCCATATACAATCCCACGATTGCGCCTTTGGAAAGGTCTTGAAGCCGTCCCGACACGGCAAAAGAAAGCGTTTTTATCTTCCCTTCGCATTCCCCATAGGTAATCTTTTTGATACGGTAGCCGTCGGCTGATTCCGTGATGATATTATTTTTCTCCGAAAACATATACGAAAACAGCGTTTGGAAATTTTTTTCTTCCGCGCCGTATCGACTTATTTTGTCTTCGACGTATTTATCAATCGTAGAAAACCCATTGATGTTAGTCAATTTCATAAATTTCTCCATTTCGCACGTTTTATCTATGATAAAATATGCACATATCACCATTCTATCACATTTGTATTCTTTTGTCAAACATTTAAAGTTAAAATATTTACCGCTATTTTTTGTATAATTTGGATATTATAAAAATATGTTTTCGGGCATAAAAAAACGCCGTTTTCTTTTAAAAACAGCGTTCTCCTTTTTAATTTTTTAAAAAATAATGCTTATTTTTTCTTTTCCAGCGCTAACTATGCTGAAAAATCCGTCCATATCCGCAATTCTTACTCGCTTTTCCCCTTTCGCAAGGATAATCTCCGACGCGCCGAAGGTGTTTTTGAGTTTTACCTGCATAGCGCGTGGAAAGGTTAGCTCAATTTTTTGCACCTTTCCGTTATCGCGCTCTGCGCTGATAAGCACGCCGCCGTAGCTGCGCCATTTTTTGAAAGAGAGTTTCTTGGCTTGCCATTCGCAGGGAATCGCGGGGAAAAGATGAATATAGCCTTGGTGTTCCTGCAAAAGCATTTCTTGCAAGGCTTCGCAATAGCCAAACAAGCTTTCCAGCGTAAACGGACGATAATGCCATTGCGAATATCCGTAATGTTTGAAATCGCCGTTTAAATGAAAACCATTGTCCGCAACAAAACCATGCGAAAACGCGCGCAGCTTTTCATACGCCGCATTACCCTTTTCTGCCATTGCGTAGATTTGCGCGCTCATGGCGAACGAAAATCCTACCCACCAACCCGTACCAAGCTGTTCTAAATGCAACAAGGTATTTTCGTAAATCCGTTTATTTTCGTCGGTGTCGTAGTTGATAAGGTGCAAGGGATACATGCACATAACGTGTGAAAAATGACGGTGGGATTCGGGTAATCTTTGCGTCTTATCCAACAAAACGACTCCGTCCTTATCTATGGCGATTTCATCAAGTTTTTTGAGAATAATCTCGTACCTGCCCCCGTCCTTTTGCAAAATTTGACAATAGGTAAGTAAGGTTTTGTACAAGTATCGAAGCAACGCCAAATCGAAATTAGAGTTGGGTTGCAAATATGCTTGGCGGGTTGCATCGTAAATTTCGGGAGAAGAAGACAACGGCAAATACAATTTTCCGTCCTTTTCTTCCAACAGTCCTAAAATTGCCTTGCCGACTTCTTTAAAATACGGATATGCGTACTTCTTTAAAAAGATAATATCTCCCGTATATAAATAGTATTCGTCAAAGCTTTGCGCCGCCCAAATGGTCATCGTCGGGGAAAAAGCGTAATGCGCCCAACCGCCGATCGGCTTTCCGTCTATCGTCGAGCAAGACGGCAATAAAAGCCCGTCCACCCCAAAAAAGTCCTTGGCAAAACGCTTAAATACCCCTTTCATTTTCCAAAGATAATCGATAAATACCTTACCTTCGGGCAAGTGGTTTGCCTTTAAATAGCCTTGATAGGAAAGCTGTGTGTTGGTATCGTGGTGATAATCCCCTTTCCAGGGCGGAATTATATCATTGTCCGCCGTCCAAACGCCCTGCAAAGCCATCGGATAAAACCCTTTACGCGAGCAAGACGCGAATAAATACCACGCGCGATAATACGTTTTTTCCAACAATTCGTCGCCAAGCTGCAAATCCGACTTCGCCCAATATTTTTTCCACCAATTTTCGTGCTCTTTTTTAAGTGCTTCATAACCGACTTCCGCAGACGCTAAAAGATCCTGTTTTGCCAATTCGAGCATACCAGGTACGCGTTCACCAGTTATAATCGTAAAATACAGCTCGTCAAAATCCTTACCTTTTTTGCGATATACGATAATCCCGTAACAAAAAGCGGTATGCGTTTTTTGCACGTAATACGTCCACGCTCCGTCTTGGATAATTTCCGTTTTCGGATACGCCAAGCCCTGCTTTTCGTCGTTGGAAGAGATATATTCGGGAATATGAATACCCAAAGTAAAATCCCCGTAGACTTTCGCCGCGCCAACGTAGCGCGTAGCGCTCATAAACGCCTGTATTTGAAATCTTCCATCTTTATCCGATACGCTTGCCGTAGCCGTCCGTAAATCCACTTCTGCGGACAAATTAGGCGTTTTTTTACCAAAATCAAGCTCGATACGCCCCGCCGTAATTTTGGTAGGATAGGGCTTCCCAAACGCTATGTCGTCAAAAAGGCGTTCGTATTCCGCCCAGTCTTCCTGCTTACCGCTTTTTACAAGCTTTACAAGATTTTTATAATGAAAACCCTTTTCCAAGGTGGCGGGATGGGGTCTGTTGTCCCACAAGTC
>JBGVRC010000058.1:0-6321 GCA_045128055.1 Candidatus Scatosoma sp.
TAAGCAGTACCCAACGTTACGTCAAGCGTTTTATAACCTTGGTTGTAATAATATTGCAACAATTCCTGTTTTACAAAAATCGTATTATAACCGTTCGTATTTACGTTCGTAAAGGTAAAAATATCGCTCGCTTCGTCATACGCATAGGACAAATCGGTTTTGAAATACGTCGCTTTATCTTCTGCGTTAAACTCAGGTTCAGGTTCGGGTTCAGATGCAGCTTTCGCAAAGGTAACAGTCAGCGTTACTTCCGTTACGGAATCAAAATAGAAGCGAATATTGTACGTTCCGTCTTCCGTCAATGCAATCGGGTCAAATTCAACGTTTGCAACCGCGCCGTATTGTTTTACAATAGCATCCGCAATATCCGTTCCGTTCAACGTTGCGTTGATATATCTTGCGCTTGGCAAAGCCACGCCAAACGTAACTTTGGTATAGCCTTGCGCCATCATTTCATTGATAAGCGTTGCATCAAAGTTGATAAAGGTATACGTATGGTCTGCCACGTTCATGGTATACGTAATTATTGCCGTATTCCCTTCATATACGGGTTCGCCTGCCGTTACAGAAACGCTTTCAAGAACGTCCGTGATTTGACCGTTCCCACTCGTAAACGCCGTTACGGGCCCAGTCATGGGTTCGGGATCGGGTTCAGGATCAGGTTCGGGATCGGGTTCAGATACAGCTTTGGCAAAGCTTGCTGTCAACGCTACTTCCGTTACTTCCCCGAAATAGAAGCGAATGTTGTACGTTCCGTCTTCCGCTAACGCAATCGCTTCAAATTCAATGTTTGCAACCGCACCGTATTGAATGGTGATACCTTCCGCGATATCCGTTCCGTTCAACGTTGCATTGATATATCTCGCGCTGGGCAATGCCACGCCAAACGTAACGCTGGTATAGCCTTGCGCCACCATTTCATTGATAATCGTAGAATCAAAGTTAATAAAGGTATACGTATGATTTACCACGTTCATGGTATACGTAATTATTGCCGTGTTCCCTTCATAAACGGGTTCGCCTGCCGTTAAAGCAACGCTGTCAACAACGTCCGTAATAAGACCGTTTCCGCTGGTAAACGCCGTTACAGGCCCAGACACGGGTTCAGAACCAGGTTGCTTAAGCTTAAAGCTGAGCAAGAAACGATCCATAGGATTTTCGGGGGCCCAAGCCGTACCATAATTGTCTACGCAATAGATATCCAGCTTCAAATCGCCCGAAAGAATCGCTTCGATATCGATACCGGCAATCGTTGCCGACATATTATTCGTGTTGCCCGTCGTTTGCGTTTCCATGCCTACGGCGGACGCGGTCATATTTTTCGCAAAGTGTTGACCGTAAGCAGTACCCAACGTTATGTCAAGCGTTCTATAACCTTGGTCATAGTAATATTGCAACAGTTCTTGGCGAACTACGATCGTATTGTTGCCCATAGTCTCTACATCCGTAAAGGTGAAGGTTAAATCATCGACCGTATAAGGCAAAGACGTTTTAAAATAAGTATCTTCGTTTTCAACGTTAAATTCAGGGTTGTATTGGAAGCTAATCGCATAGCTGGTCAACTTCAATTCGCCGATAGCCGCGTTCATTTCGTCCATAACTCTGTAATAAACGCCAAAGGTGATACCGTCTTGGTCCTTTGCAAAAATACCGTTTTTGTCTGCAAAGGTATACGTCGTCATTTCTTTCATTTGATCGGACAAAACGTTTATGTTGATATCTTGTCCGCCTTGAATATTAAGCGCCATCGCCTTTATTACGTTGTCTTTTCTCGAACCAAGCATAACCGTGAACGAGTAAACGTTTTGCGCGTACAATGCCTGTAAAACGTTTGCAGGCATCTTTACCTTCGTATAAAGTTCATAAGAAGGCGCGTATACAATATATTCCGAGTCGACTTTTTCAATAGAATAAATGGGATTGTCGGCGCATACAAGCGCAAACGCATTGATAGCGTCTTTACCGCAGCCCGAGCAAACGCCATTGCTGTCAAAGGTGTGCGCCGTATTTTCTACAACGTTGCTCAGCTCTTCGTACGAGCATTCCTTTCTTTGACAAATCTTTCTGTCATAACCCATCGTATCACAGCTTGCGGTGATAACCGAGCCGTCTATCAACGTATGCCCTAATTCAGGCACAAGGTCTACTTTATAATCTTGTCCACATTCCGTTCTCGTACAATGCAAGAGCGTGTAGCCCTTTTCCGTACACGTGGGCGCAACTACCGTGCCTTCCCCTGCGGGACTATGTTCAAGCGGGGGCAAAACGTTGCTGTACGAGTCTTCGCAACCTTCCCTGTCACATTCGAAAAATTCTTCGCCCGCTTCCGTACAGGTGCGCGCTACGTCCTTTTCTACCATATGTACGTAATTATGGTTAAGCGCAACGCTTCCTTCTACCGTTTCGCTCTTTTTCACCGTACAACCGTCGCGACCGCATTCGTAATTTTTTGTCGCGGGTTCCGTACAAGTTGCAGGCGTTTCGCTTACCACTTTAAAATCATGGTTTAAGGGCTCGCCGACCGTTTCTTCTACAACTTCGCTGCAACGACCGCATTGTTTTGCGATTATTTTTGCAGACAAACAGGTTGCTTCAAATATTTCACTCTCGCCAAAATCATGGCCGAGCTCGGGAATTTCTTCCGCAGGGAAGACATATTGACAATCAAGACAAAGTTTGTTCTTTTGCCCCTTCGAAGTACAGGTTGCCGCAACGACAGTTTCGCTCAAATTCGTATGCTGACAAGCCTGAGAGCTGCTTGATTCAGAGCCGCCGCATCCTGCAAGCGCGACGCCTGAAAAAGCAACCATTACCATAGCCATTAAGCTTAAAATGAATTTTTTCACAATATTCCTCCTATATCTTAATTTATATATTTTTTGTGATATTTTTAATTGCCGCAACGGCAATTATTGCCTTGATTTTTTTACTCGTTTTCTGCCTACAACGGCGAACGTGATAAACAGCGCCAAAAATACCGCTATTTTTTACTTTATCACATTTCCATTATAACACCGTTACAACGCTTTGTAAATATTCTATTTTTTTGCAAATTTTCTCTATATTGTTATTTATGGTTAATTTTGTATTGACTTTTTTTGTTTTTTGTTTTATAATGAAAAAAATGATTAGGAGCGCGCGTATGATGACACCTAAAAATAAAATAAGTCAAAAACGCAATCAAGCTACGCCTAAGCTTAGTATTGCGCCTCACCCCTTGATTTCAAGATTGACGGATGAGCAAGACGAGTTTTTGCACGACCACGATTTCTTTGAAGTTATCTTTATTTGCTACGGGGGCATTTCGCACTGCATAAACGGACAAATCTATGAAATGAAAGTAGGCGACGCCTGTATCGTTGCGCCAAATACGCTGCATTCGTTTATCAGAAAAGATGAGTGCGCGCATCGCGATATTATGATTTCCGACGCGGTTTTTAAAAGAACTTGTAACTTCTTGGACGTTGACCTTTACGATGAATTGATGGAGAAAGGGTTTTTACAATTCCCCATTTCAGGCAAGCAAATCAGAGATTTTGAAGATTTATACTATACCCTTACGGAAGCAGATGACGAAAATACCTTGCAAATTTGCGCCAAAAATATTTCTTGCCAGTTGATTAGTCTGCTTTATACAAGCGTCCAGCTGGAACATTCTACCGATCCGTTTAAAAACAAATGCATCACCATCATCAACGAGCATTATTCCAACAAAAACATCTTAAATCTTCTCTTGGACGAGTTGGGATATACCCAAGGACATTTTTGCAAAAAATTCAAAAACGCGTTTCAAGTTTCCCCGATTGAGTATATCAACCGCCGAAAGATTATCTCTGCCGCTTCGACCTTGGTATTAACCAATTACAGCGTTGAAAAATGTTGCCATTTGGTCGGATTTGAATCGCTCCCCCATTTCATTAAGCTTTTCAAGGAGCATTACGGCCTTACGCCCACAAAATATAGACGCACGTATAGACTGATTTCCAATCGCGACGCCAAATAAGCGTCGCTTTTTATATCTTCCCGTAGGTAACGTTTGCGAGATACATGTGGTATAAGCTGCCGCGGTAATTCTCCCCGCTTAAAGGTTGGAAATATTTTGTTTCTTCCAACTCTTCTATACAATCGGCTTCGCCGTTGATATAAGCTTCCACTCGTTTTGCAATATATTGCAAACGTCCCTTTAAGCCGTGCATTCTAATTTGCTGCACTTCAAAACCCAGCTCCTTGCACTCCGTTCGCCATTGCGTTTCATACGCTTGCATAAACGTATTCAGGCTCGAGATACTCGTTTTGATTTTACCGAGCGTTGCAGCCAAACTATCCTTATCCTTTTTGCCGTAAGCAAAATACAATTCTTCTACTAAATTCGATTTATATTCTAAAAATCGACTCAGCGAATACATTGTTTTGAACAAATAACTGTATTCGCTTTTTCTTTTGCAAAGCGGTTTTAATTGCGCGGAAATTTTTTCATATTCCGCAGGATAACTCGGCAACGCCGCCACTTCTTCCACACCTATAAACGGGTCGGCGTAGAATAAGTACTTGCAGGGATTGAAAAATTCTTCGTATTTTTTCTCGGCTTGGATATAGTTTACGTTATCCAGCATACAAAACTCGTCGTACGTATAGCCGCTTATCGCCTTGCAAATCTCCTGCGTATACTCCGTCGCAGCTCCGATATTTTGGCTTGCAAAATAGCAAAAAGACGGCAAGATAGAGAACTGCGCGGCTTCCGCGCCGTCGTCCGCCCAAGCGGTAAGACGATAGGTTTGAACGTCATTTTTTATCAATTCTTCCATTTCGCTGTCAACAGACAGAGCGGAACGGCGGTTGTGCGGCGCAAATCCAACGAATTTAAGCGCGCAGCCTGCAAACGAATATCCTGCGCCAGAAGGCTTCATTTGCGCGAAACGAGCATCGATTGTCCCCGGTTGTTTAACCCCGTAATTCCAGTAGATAAGTTCTACGTCTTTGGGTATCCCTTCGTACTCCCCTTTTTCCATATCTTCGTAAAACATATCCGCCCACATTGCCGGCTTAAAATCGTACTTTTTGCAAATTTCAAGTACTTTTTTAAGATGTCTACGAATGATAGAGCTCTTTTCTTCGTAACCGTGCTGCGTAAGATACTTACCAAGCCCCAAATCGAACGCTTCGTCCATACCGATGTTTATGCGGTTGGTTGACAAGCATTTTCTACACGTTTTAATCACGTTTTCCAAAAGCTCGTAGGTGCGGGGGTCATCCACCAACAACACGTCGCGTTTATCCAAAATGGAATAATATTCTCTCCAATGAAAGAACAAACGTTCCAAATGCGCAAGCGTTTGAATTGCAAGGGTCAATTCCACCCCGAAAATTTTTGCATATTCGTCCAAATCCTTAATTTCCGCCTGCGTAAAACGACCGCGCATATACCCAAAGTACGGTTCCCCGTCTACTTCAAGACAGTCTTCTACGTACAACTCGAAGAAGTTAAAGCCCAACAGCGCGCAAATCGCAATCATTTTTTTTGCCTGCGACGGTTTAATAACCGCGTTTCTTGCGCAATCAAGCATCACGCCCGTATCTTTAATACGCTTGGAAAGGGAAAAGGAAAAGTTTTTCGTTTTTTGAACGAGCGCTTTGCCCAACAAAAGATAGCAATCGTTTAAGGTAACGTAGGTCAACGCCAACGAGCCGTCTTTACCCACCGCCGCGTTGCTTTCGCCTTGCGTCGCATAGATTGTTGCAAACTTGTCTTGCGGCTTTCTTGCAAGATATTCGTTTAAAATCGCTACGCCTTGCTTAAATCTATCGTCGTTACATTGTATAACCATAATTTTTACCTTTCCCTTTTATACTTGCTGAAAAACAATTTTTTCCAGTCCGAACGGCACAACGCGTTTGGGCGCATAATAGAATTTGTTTTCTTTTTCGTTGAGCCACAAATCTCTCATTGTAAAACATCTGGGTGCCACCCTGTTGTCTTCGGGCGCTCCGAAATGGAAGGGTCCTATACGATTTCGAAGCGTGGAATAACATTCTATTTCCATTTTTCCTTGCGGTAATTGGGAAATGATAATCCCTTCTTCCATCATCACGCGATAGGCTTTACCGTCTATCTTCATTATACATTGCGTATAATTCCCCAAAGGCTTTATATACACGTTGCTCATGGGAGAATCCACGTCAACCGCGTAACGTACGAACCCTGCGAAATTGCTGTATCCTTGCTCGGACAAATCCCCTGCTTTTTTCAAGGTCTTTGCCTTCAACGTATATCCGTCAACGTCAAAATCGCCCTTGATATAAATTTGCTCCATTCCCGTATGG
>JBGVRC010000059.1:0-4794 GCA_045128055.1 Candidatus Scatosoma sp.
TATGTTTGTTGGTTCGGTTGGTTTTATCGCAGGCCCCAGCTTCTTTAAAAATCTTGCTAAAAACTTTAAGACGTATATTTTGCTTGGTGTTATCATTATTTTGGCGGGTACTCTTGTTGCGGTTGTTTGTTCGCTTTTGACAGAGTATGGCCCTGCGTATTGGTCGGGGGTTTTATCTGGGGCGCTTACATCCACGCCTGGTTTCTCTGCGGCGAAAGATGCTGCGCCTGACGCGGAAGCCATTATTACGCTTGGGCACGCTATTGCTTATCCGTTTGGCGTAATAGGGGTGGTATTATTCGTACAGCTTTTACCCAAGTTCTTAAAAGCGGATATGGCAAAAGAAAGAGAGTTGCTGAAACTCGGTGGTTCGGAAGAAAAGAGAGATTATTCTAAATATTTCACTTGCGAACCGTTTGGTTTTATGCCTTTTGCTCTTGCAATCATCGCTGGGTTGTTGCTCGGCTCTATTACGATTCCTTTGACGGGTAGTGGTTACAATGGACCTTGTTTCTCGCTTGGTACGACGGGTGGCGTTTTAATCATGTGTCTTGTATTTGGGCATTTGGGACACCTTGGTAAAGTATCCTTGGAAGTAAAAGAAGGTACGTTAAAAGTTATGCGTGAATTTGGCTTGGCGTTATTCTTGCTTGGTGCTGGGGTTCATGGCGGTGTTGCGCTTGTTGAAGAAATTGCAGAGAACGGTGGTGTAGCTATCGTAATTTGGGGCTTTGTTGGCGGCGCGCTTATGACGTTGTTCCCGATGATCGTAGGTTTCTTTATGGGTAAATATGTATTGAAATTGCCCCTTTTAAACAGTCTTGGTTCGATTACGGGTGGTATGACGAGTACGCCTGCGCTTGGTACGCTTATTTCGACGGCGGAAACGGACGACGTAGCTTCGGCATATGCTTCTACCTATCCGATTGCATTGATTCTAATCGTACTTGCATCGCAACTTATGATTACTTTAATGTAATATAAAAACCCACTGCGTATTTCGTTGCGCGGTGGGGAATTTTTTGTAAAAACGGCATAAAAACGGTTGCATTTTTTGTAAGAATGATATATAATAAATAAGCTGTTTGCAGAGATGGCGGAGCGGTCGAACGCGCACGATTCGAAATCGTGTTATGCAGGAATGTATACAAGGGTTCAAATCCCTTTCTCTGCGCCACAAAAAAGGACACCCTTGCGGTGTCCTTTTTTGTGTGCGTAGAGAAAGGTTGCAGGATGTCTTGCATTATCAAGGGTGGGCCTTTACTCGTCAAATACATTTTTAAAAACTTTGGATTTTGACTTTTTCATTACGAAGCGGATTAAAAACAAACCCTTGACGGGGGCGATTTTGGCAACAAAATGCATCAATTTTGCATCCCAACCTACAACGGCGCGTTTTTTACGTTTCCGTATTTTCCGAAGAATTTTCTTTGCCATTTTAGGGGCAGGCATTGCGATTTTATCCAGCGCGCTGTTTTGCGTTTGCACATCGTTTCTAAAAAGCTCCGTTTTTGTTGTACCAGGATAAATAATTCCAACGTAATTATCTTTTTTATCCAACGCCAAGGCTTCGGTGTACGCTTTTAACGCGCTTTTGCTTGCGGAATACGCCGCTGTGCCGACGATTGTGCAAAGAGCGGCCGAAGAGCTGATATTCACCAAACCGCCCGTTTTATCGGCAAATAAAAGCCTTGAAAAAGCTTGCGTAGCGTATGTAGCGGCATAAAAATTTGTTCGCATGACATTTTCCGTAATCTCATCAGGCGTGTTTTCTACCGTTTGAAAGGATGGAAATATGCCTGCGTTATTTATAAGCAAGCAGATAGGGGTGTTTTGGCTCTGTAATTCATCAGCAAAAGCAAACCACGCGTCTTTATTGGATACGTCGAAAGTCCGATAGGTAAATTTATCGGAAAATTCTTTAAGTTCGTCTTTAAAAGTCAGCAGCTTTTCTTCCGAACGCGCTATGCCGATTACGTTGGCGTTATATCGGGTAATCAACAATCGACAAAGCTCTTTGCCTATACCGCCCGACGCGCCCGTAATTACGATGTTTTGACCGTATAACCAATTTTTCATAAAATCTCCTTTTTCTTATTATAACGCAAGGTTGGAAAATTGTCAAGCGCAAACAAGTTTTTAGGCTTGTCTACGGATATATGCATATTATTATTAAAAAATATTGTGAAGCCCTTGAATTTTTTATTGGAAAGTGTTATAATAATTATAGAATGTTACAAATGGTGGAAAAGGCATTGAAGTGTGTTTTTATATACAACCCAGTCAGCGGAAAGGGCAAGGTTGCCAAAAAATTGGCTTATATTGAAAAAACCTTGCGCCAAAAATACGATGAAGTGGAGATTTTGGCGACTAAAAAGTCGGGGGATATGGCGAAATTTGCTCGGGAAAGCCTTGGAAAAACGGACGCAATCGTTTTTGCAGGGGGCGACGGGTCGTTTAACGATTTATTGCAAGGCGTTGCGGACTGCGAAAATATGCCCGAAATAGGCTATATTCCAAGCGGTACGGTAAACGATATCGCTCGTACATTGAAAATCCCGAGAAAGATAAAAAAAGCTCTCAAAGTTATTCTGAACGGTCGCGTAGAAAAGCTGGATTGTATGAAGGCGAACGATAAATACGCGATGTACGTAATCGCTGCGGGTTTATTTACTCGCGCTTCGTATGCAACCGACCAAAAACAAAAGAATGAAATTGGAAAAATTGCCTATTTTATCGAAGGTATACGCAATGAGTTTGCGTTTGATATGTTTGACTTGGGGATTACGGAAAACGGGGAACAGCAAAAAAGAAATTGCGTGTTGGTTTCCTTTATGAATAGTCGTTCCGTAGCAGGGTTTCCCATCAATCGTAGTGCGAATTTACAGGATGGAAAAATAGAAGTGGCTATCGTTGAAGAAAAGACAAATCGGCTGGGCTTTTGGGGTAAAGTAAGGGCTGTTTTGTCCGTATGTAGCCTTTTCTTGTTCGGTTATAAGGCAAAACACAAACAACTAATTCGTTTATCAGGTACTACGTTTGAAGTGGCTGTTAGTGATGACGTTATTTGGAATTTTGATGGTGAAAAGGGAAGCAACGGTAAATTAAACATTCAAGTGATACCGGCAAGGATTAATATGATTGTACCTAAAAACTTCAAATAAAAATATCGGTCTATGCGAAAGTAGACCGATATTTTTTTGCGTAAATTAAATGGTTTCTACATTGATAAGGTTAGAATTGCCGCTCTTTCCGTTTGGAGTACCGCCCGTAATAACGATAATGTCGCCTTTTTTCACAAGACCGCTCTTTTTTGCAACTTGCTTTGCAAAATAGAATAAAATATCAATAGAAGTGTATTCGTCCGCAATGGCGGGCAATACGCCCCAGCTTAACGCAAGCTGACGATAAGCGTGGATATCAGTCGTCATACCGATAATATTGATATTAGGACGGAAGCGAGATACTTTTCTCGCGGTGCCACCCGTACGTGTGCAAACGACAATGGCTTTTGCTTTTAAATCCTTTGCCAAAGTTGCGGCGGAGTGCGACAATGCTTCGGCGGTGGTATTGATTTCAAAATCGTCAATATTTTGAATATATTCGATATGTTGTTCGGCGTGTTCTACGATTTTTGCCATTGCGCTAATGGATTGCACGGGGTAAGAGCCTGCGGCTGTTTCGCCAGAGAGCATTACAGCGGAAGACCCGTCATACACCGCGTTTGCTACGTCGGAAATTTCCGCACGCGTCGGGCGGGGGTTGTAAATCATAGATTCCAGCATTTCCGTGGCGGTAATTACGCGTTTGCCGTGAATACGGCATTCGGAGATAATATGCTTTTGTATATTCGGCAGTTCCACGTAAGAAATTTCTACGCCCAAATCGCCCCTTGCAACCATAATACCGTCAGAAACCTTCATAATTTCAAGCAAATGATTGACCCCAGAACGGTTTTCAATTTTTGCAATGATATCAATATGCTTGCCGCCGTGTGAATCCAAGAAGTTTCTTGCAAGCGTTACGTCTTCGGCTTTGGAAACAAAGGACAAAGCAACAAAGTCTACGTCTTGTTCAATGCCGAAAAGAAGGTCGGCTTTGTCTTGCTCGGATAAGAAATCTAAATGCAGTTCCTTATCAGGGAAAAACATAGATTTTCTATTGGATAATTCGCCGCCGATTTCTACGATGCAATGTACGTTGGGGGCAGCTACTTCTGTAACGCGGAACACGATTAAACCGTTGTTTAAAAGGATTTTATCGCCAGGCGCTAAATCTTCGCAAATGCGAGTATAAGAAACGCTTACTCTTGTCGCGTCGCCTTCAATATCTTCCGTAGTGAAAGTAAATTTATCGCCTTCGGACAAGGAAATTTTACCGTCTTTAAAGGTTTTGATACGAAATTCAGGACCTTTCGTATCTAACATAATCGGTAAGGGGAGATGGAGTTCGTCGCGGACTTCTTTAATCATAGCAATTTGCGGTTTGTATGATTCGTGGGTGCCGTGGGAAAAATTGAGCCGAACGACGTCCATACCTGCGCGCGCCATTTTTGTAAAGGTTTCTTTATTATTGCTTGAAGGGCCAAGCGTGCAAATTATTTTTGTCTTTCTCATAGTCTTTCTCCTAAAAGTTAAAAATGATGCAAAAACCACCCATTTTAGATATTAGTAACATTTTACCACTTTTTTTAAATTATTGCAAGGAAAATGAGTGCAATTTTTATGTGAATATGGTATAATAACAATAGATTTGAGGTTGTTATACGGTCGCGGGGCAGAAATGCCATGAGGA
>JBGVRC010000060.1:0-9609 GCA_045128055.1 Candidatus Scatosoma sp.
CAATCGCCATACAAATCGCGAGCGAGCAAAAACGCCGTACCCCCGATGCCAATCATAATCCCTGCGCAAAGGGACATTAAACAAAACGCAACCACTTGCGCCTTTGTCATTTTTTGAAGTGGTTTCATGTTCACACCCATCTAATTTATTCTATCTTTTTATCGTTTGCAAAGCAAACCTATATGATTATAATGCAAATAGATGAAAAAATCAAGCCAAAATAAGAAAATTTTATAAAAATATAAAAATTTACGCCCGCTTGCCTTTCCAAGCGGGCGTACTTCCGTTTTACGCTATGTTACACGTAAAATCGGTGGATTGCGTAGCGTTCGGTTTTACCCCTACGCAAATATTGTCTTTTTTTCTATCCGCAAGCTCGGTAACGGGCGTGGGAGAAACTTCATAGCGGTAGTCGTTGCTGTTTCTTGCAATGGCTTCCTTGATTACCAAATGCGACGGCGTATTTCGCATCGAACCGTTGATAACGTCTTGGAATAAGAAAAAGTTTGCGTTCTTCGGCAAATCCTTTACGTTGGTATACCCTTCCTTATCCCCCGTAAACTGTACCGTGTTTTTCAACACAGTACGGACGTATTCCACGTTCTCGTGCAAGGATATGGGCGCGGGAAATTCGCCCCCTGCAATCACTTGCCCCCATTCCTTTTTCTCGTACTTTTTCAAAAGCTCCGCCGCTTTGTGCAAATGCGCTATTTCCATTTCCAAATTCATTTCCCAAAGCTTTTTAATCCTTTCGTCACATTCCGTCATATACGCCGACCAGTACAAGTAACATTCGCAATATTCATGCCAAAGCAACATTTCCAGCCACGTAGCTTTCGCGTCTATTAACGATTCGTATTGCGTGACGTGCTCTTCTTCCACGAGCGCGATTTCTTGATAGAGCTTTCTTGCCGTTTCGGATGGAGCAAACGCCGTTACATTCATATAATAATTCATTGTTTGTTGCTCCGCTGCCGTAATAATCATAGAATTCAAACTCGTTTGCAGACTTGCTTTTTTGCTATCCCCAGCTTTTTTCACGTTATCCACGGGGAAGCGGTGATGGGCAACCGTCGGGCGCGCGGGCATAATTTCCGTGTATCCGCCAACCAACTTTTCCGCGTGTATCCCTTCTTCCATTTCCAACAAATTTGCATACCTGTACAAATGGTCAAAGTCTTCCAAAAGCGCAAAATCCAACGCCTTTTTTACGTTGCAATCCGTTTCGCGTTTGGCAAGCTCTGCCGTCAAATCTACCGCGAGCTGTTCAAAGGCGATCGTGTGCTGTAAAACCGTTTCGTCCTGCGGTTTTAAAAGAGAAATTTTCAGTTGCTGCTGTTTTTCAACGTAGCGCGTCAACGCCAAATCGCGCCGCAAATCGTTATTGTCCGTATGCCGCGCAAACTGATGGGAAAACCAGTTGGCTTCGTATTCCGTTCCGTTCATTAAAATAATACGGGTTTTGGTGTACGGGTCGGTTTCGTTTTTGTCGTATGCTTGCGGATAGAGCTGCTGCCAGCCTTCCAAAGCCTTTTCGATAGGTTGCGCTTTTTCTTTAAATGGATTCATTTTATATCCCCCTTTTGGTTTTGTTTCAAAAGTATTTCCATTTGCAAAAACTTCTATACACGACAAAACGGCAAGGCTTTTCCGCCCTGCCGTTTCTAACTTTTTTCATATCACTAAGCTTTTTATTATACGATGCCGTGCGCCATCATTGCTTCCGCTACCTTTTCAAAGCCCGCAATGTTTGCGCCCATTACGTAATTTCCTTCAAAACCGTAACGCTTTGCCGCGCTGTCGATGTTGTGGTAAATGTTAATCATAATGGTTTTCAGCTTCGCGTCTACTTCTTCCGCCGACCAATACAGTCTGCCCGAAGATTGCGCCATTTCCAACGCCGAAGTTGCTACGCCGCCCGCATTTGCCGCTTTCGCGGGAAGATATACGACTTTTTCCGCGTTTTGGAATACTTCAATCGCTTCCAAAGTAGAAGGCATATTCGCCCCTTCCGCTACGTATTGTACACCGTTTTGTACAAGCAAAGCCGCGCTTTCGCCGTCGATTTCGTTTTGCGTTGCGCAAGGCAAAGCTACGTCGCAGGGAATCGCCCAAATTCCCTTGCAGCCTTCCACGTATTTTGCGCCCGCTACTCTGTCCGCATACACTTTAATACGCGCGCGTTCTACTTCCTTGATTTGTTTGATTACGTCAAGTTGAATGCCGTTGGGATCGTAAACATAGCCGTTGGAATCGTACATAGCCACCACTTTCGCGCCGAGCTGTTGCGCTTTTTCGCACGCGTAAATGGCTACGTTGCCGCTACCCGAAACAATCGTCGTTTTGCCTTCGAAGGAATCGCCGCGAAGACGCATCGCTTCCGCCGTGATATACACAAGACCGTAGCCCGTAGCTTCTTTTCTAATCAACGAGCCGCCGTAAGAAAGTCCGCGCCCCGTCAACACGCCCACGTGTTCGTTGCGAAGACGCTTGTATTGACCGAACAAATACCCAACTTCTCTCGCGCCTACGCCGATATCGCCTGCGGGAACGTCCGTGTCCGCGCCGATATGACGGAAAAGTTCGTTCATAAAGCTTTGGCAAAACGCCATAATTTCTCTGTCCGACTTGCCCTTGGGATCGAAGTCCGAGCCGCCCTTGCCACCGCCGATGGGAAGGCTGGTAAGGCTATTTTTCAAAATTTGTTCAAGCCCCAAGAACTTGATAACGGAAAGATTTACCGAAGGATGGAAACGAAGCCCGCCCTTATAAGGCCCTATTGCGCTGTTGAATTGCACGCGATAGCCCTTGTTGACGTGCACTTTACCATTGTCGTCTACCCAAGGCACACGGAACAAAATCGTGCGTTCGGGCTCAACGAAGCGTTCTAAAAGCCCCGCCGCTTCGTATTCGGGATGGGCGTTGATAACAGGTTCTAAGGTCAACAAAATCTCCGTTGCCGCTTGATGAAATTCCTTTTCGCCCGGATTATTCTTTTTCAATTCTTCCAATACTCTTTCTACGTACGACATAATCTTCTCCTTTCTACAATAAAACAAATTAAACCGCCGTTTTTTATCAGCTTTTTCGATACAATTACATCTTACCACCTTTTTATATCTTTTGCAACAATTTTAGGGGTGTTTTTTGTAAATAATATAAAAAAAAATGATTTTTCTTTTAAGAAATTGCTATAAAATAACTATATTTTATATATAATATAAGCCACGTTTATATTATAGGTATAATGATAAATTATAATGGATATTGCTAAAACGGTTGCATTTTTTATCTAATAGGTGTATAATATTATGCGATAAGGCAACCAAGCTTTGTTTTGACCTTATACAATATCAATATATGCTTCCGTAGTTAAATGGATATAAGAGGCCCCTGCTAAGGGCTAATTATGAGTTCGATTCTCGTCGGGAGTACCAAAAAAGACCGCCTTTGCGCGGTCTTTTTTTGGTATTTCCTATTTCGAGAGAGAATTTTAGTTCGCGCGAGCAATCTTTGATTGCGACGCTCTGAGCGTTAGCGAAGATACTCGTCGGGAGTACCAAAAAAGAACGTAAATCTTATGCTGGTTTACGCTCTTTTTCTTTTATGAAATAAGAACGGAGCATTGCGCTCCGCCCTTATTTGAGATGATATTATAAAGATTTTAAGAATGTTCTATTTAAAATCTTTTTTGGGCTTAGAAATTCACGTCGCTTTGCGTTACAAGCGCGTTCAAAAGCGTGGAGAATTGCGTAAGGTGGTCAAGAATACGGCCGGGGAAGTACGTTTCGATATATTCAAGATAATCGTTTTTCGTGTTCATTAACATACCGATAAGATAGGTTTCGCCATAGCCGTCGTATTCTGCGTAAGGGCCGGGAATGTCCCAGTTGGTTGCTTCGAAGTACAAATACTTAATACCAACGTTCTTAAAGCCAACGTGATCGCTCCAATCCCCTGTGCTGGGTGCTGCGTAATCAGGCGCATCATAGCCGGGCGCGGGATTTGCATACGTCCAAGGATTGCTCTTAAAGGTCAAACCAAGGTCTTCCGCTACTGCCATAGCATTGTCGTAGGCTTCCGTTTGCGTAACCGTTTGCGCTTCGTCGTCCTGTACGCCGCCGTACAAGTAGCAATAGTCGCCGCATACCAAGGAGTCCATATTGATCATATACAAGGTGTTGTCGATTTCTTCCTGCGTCATATCGTTTGCGTACGCCGTCGAACCGTACAAACCATATTCTTCCGCGTCAAAGAATACAAATTTAATCGTATATTCCGTTTCTACCTTAAACAAATTCATTGCCGTAATAAGCCCAAGCGCAATACCCGAACCGTTGTCACCCGTACCGTCGCCGTCATAGTGCGCGCCTACGATAATTTGCTTTTCGGATTTACCTTTTTTGGTTGCTACGATGTTCGTACCCGTAATTTCCGCTTTTACGTGCGTACCTTCTTCGCTTTCTACGTAGTTACGTCCCGAACGGGCATACAATTTGCCGTCAGTTTCATATTTAGAAGCGGTAATCGTGGTCGTTAAATCTACGTCCTTTTTATAATATTTGCTCCACGTAAAATTATGATATGCAATATCTTCCCCTTCTACGTAACCCGAGCTGATAAGATTCCACGCAATCCATTTTTGTACGAATTGATATTTATCCCCTGCGATTGCGTCACGGTCTTTCGAAACTGCGTCTATGTATTTGACCATTTCATACGCTTCCGCGCCATAGTCTTTCGCCAAAGCGTTGGGGTCTTGTTCTTCAACCGCCATGTATCCGTCGAGCGCGTTTTGCAAGTCGGCGATTTGTTCCCCTAGCTCCGTTTGAATACCGTCAACCTTACCATCGAGCTCCGTTTGTAAATCGGTGATTTGCGTTTCCAGGGACGCAATTTTGTCTAACAATTCCGCATTGTCGTTGCCCGCTGTATTATCGCCGCCGCACGCAGCCAAGCTGCCCAACACGCTGAATGCCATCACCATAGATACGATTGTTTTTGTTACTTTCTTCATAATATTTCTCCTTCAAAAAATTGATTGTATGTATAATTATACATAAATTTTGCATAATGTAAAGCGTTTTAACCCACTTTTTTAAAATTTTTTAATATTTATTCATATTTTTTGTATAATTATTCATCATTTTTACTTTTATACGGAATATTATGTATATATGCATAAAAAAAAGGATATATCCCATCTGCCTGATGAAATATATCCAAACAATTTCTTATAAGATTGTTTTGAAATGTTTTACTGTATTGGCAACAGTTTTCAAAAGAGTCTTTCTTGTTTCTTACCTATTATATATAATAATGTAGCTTATGCCTGTTTCCAAAAGACTTCGCCAGCTCCGATGGTAAGCGTTTCCGCTTTGCCGTTGACGTCGTAGAAGGTCGTCGTAACTTCCTTGTTTGCGTTGTTGATAATGGCGTATTGCTTACTTTCGGGATAATACGAACAATCGGTGTCTACGTGCGTAGAGAACGCCTTTTGCATATCCGCTTCCTTGCCTGCCGCCCAGAAGAGCGCGCGAAGCAAAAGTCTTGCGTTTTGCGGGCTGTAAGGCAAGCCTGCCACGTACACGCCGCGACCGTTCCCGAAAGCGTTTGCCGCCAGCTTGACTTCGCCAACGTTGACGTTTCTAATAAATCTGGGCGAAATCTCTATATCCAAAACGTCCGCTCCGTTCAGCGCGTAAATATTCTTCATGCCTTCGCCGTAATCGATTTCCCCGTCTACGTCCGCCGTGATGAAGTGCGCTTTCTTTTGGATATTGTATTTGTCTTCGGAAAGGGTAAAACCCTTTTCTTTGTCTACGCCGAGCACGTCCGCAAGCACAAAGCATCTGCCGCCCTTTCTATGCGCGGTGGGTTCGCCCACGCCGATAAAGCCGTGGCCTTCCGCAACCCATTTGCGAACCGTCGTTACGATACGTTCGTCGTTCCAATATTCCCCGCCGCTAAACGCCGTACCGCCGTCGCCCACGTTGAGAATGACGTCGATATCTTTATCGATGCCGCCGTTTAAAATATCGTCAAAGGAAATAAAGCGCACGTCTACACCAAGCCCTGACAACGCTTCGTACACGCCTTGATAGGAATATACCTGTTGATACCAAAGCTCGTGCGCGACCATATGACACATCCAGCTACGCTTTTTGCCCCAGCTGTTTAAAATGGCAACCGTCAAGCCGCAGTAGGGTTTCGCGTCCCCTGCCGCGTCGCAAATATGACGGAATTCGTCGCAAATTTCGCCTGCTCTTTCGATGAATTTCGGGAATTTAGCCGCCAATTCCAAATACCCGCCAAAGCCCATTCTATCCAAAGGCTTTCTCATCATAGCGCGTCTTGCCGTCACCCAGTTTCGATTGAGCTCGGCAATCGCGTTTTCTTCATTCCCTTCAAAGAAGGTATCGGGGAAAAAGTAAGGCAAAAATCTACCTTCGTGGTATTTTACGTGGGGAATTTCGGAAAGCATACGTACGGTGACACCGCCGCCAACGCTGCCTACTACCGCGTCGAGCTGCATATCCTTGAAATAGTCGCCGTAAGGCTCTGTCCCTATCCAACTATCGCCAAGGAACATCATCGCTTCTTTGCCTTCCGCGTGGATTATATCCACAAGCTCGCGCACCGTTTTGGTGACGTACTTTTCCGTAAATTCCATATAATCGCGGAATTTGGGCGTGGGGTTGACAAAGTTGTTTTGGTACGTACCGTTGGAAATAATATCTTCCGCTTTTAAGGTATAGCCGTATTCCTTTTCAAACGCGTCAAAGGCTCTGGGGCTTGCCGTCATAGGATAGCCGAACCAGTCTACGTGCTTTTCTTTATTGATTTCGTTGAAAACAAGGAAGAAATGGTATAAGAACGTAGTATAACGAACGACGTTTACGTTTTTATTATTGTCGCACCATTTGCGCATATTGTCCTTGATATGTTCGAACGTAGCGGCAAATCTGGGTTCCATTACCTTATGCTTTTCAATATTCCAGTTGTTGGTTATGTAGTTATACATTTGGGTGGAATCCCAAAGGTTGGTTGCAAAGAAATTGACCGTGTATTCGTGATAGGGCTTCGTTCCGTCAATACGAACTTTTCCGTCGCCTACGTATTCCCACGAAAAAACTTCTTCGCTGATTGTACGGTCGAATACCTGCCAATATTTTTTGGGATTTTCTTCGTTTACGCCCAACTGATCGTGAGAATATCCTTTCATCAAATCCACCGTCAGGCTTTCTTCCGTTGCCAAAATATAATCGGTTGTCAACAGCACGCTTTGCAATTCGTCCGTGTGCTTATCCGCCCAAGCGTTGTCGCCGCGGACGACAAAATAGGTGTTGTATACCTTTTCCGCAATTTCCAAGGCGTTTTTGGGAAGATGCGTACCGTCGCAATCGCGCACGGCGTCAGCCCCCCAAAGGTCGGCTATCTTTTTCGTGCCTTCTACGTAATTTTCGTCCGTAGGAATCGTTACTCTACCCTTTCTCATTCCCATTCTCCTAATTATAGGTATTTTATTGTATTATAACACACTAAAAAGCGAAACACAAGCAAAGAAAATATGCTTTTTTTACACGTTTTATTTCAAATCCTTTTTCTTGAATACCACGACGCCCAGCCATACGAACAAAGCCGAACCGCCAAGGGTGGGCGTTAAAATATATAAGAGTTCTCTCCAACCGTAGCTGCCGCCGCCTATTATAGTGGACGAAAAAAGGTTGGCGTTGTTGATAAAACAAAGCGTTTCATAGCCGAACTTACTCATTTCGCTGGGGAACTCAACGGCAATCGCCGTCACCGCGCCGATAATCGTGAATAAAAACGCGATACCTACGTAGCCTACGATGACCAAGCCCACGTTTTTCATAAACACGCATAAAAACGCTGTAAACGCGGCGATAAAGCAATACACGAGCATTTCAAACCCGATTGAGAGCAACAAATACCCAAAATCTTTCCAAGTGAACGCTTGGTCTTGATAATCGAAGAAACAAAGCGAAAAAGCAAGCGTGAGTAAGCCGCTGGCGAGCATTACCGCGCAAAGAATGATTAAGCTGGCAAGGAAGATAGAAAGAAAAATCGTGACGCGGGAATATCCGCTGATGATTTTATTTCTAACCGTTCCGTGACTGAAATCTTTACAAAGCGCAATCGCAACCAAAACAGGCGCGATCAAACCCAAGTTATCCCCGGGCACGAAGGAACGGAAAAACAAGCCTTTCGCGCTGAACATACCCAGAAAATCATCCCCGCCCATCAGCACGTATAGACCTTTATATAACAACGGGGTTATGAGCGAAAACACGCCTGCTATGATACACAAAATGATAAAGAGCTTGTCTTTGAGTACTCTTTTTAAATCCGTTTTTAACAAGTTAAGCATGGCGCGCACCCCCTATCAAAGCAAGGTAGTAATCTTCAATACTCGATTCGTGACAGTTGATACTATCTATTTCTATCCCTGCCCCGATAACGTCGCCAAGCAACGTGTTTAAGTGCACTTCGCCAACGATACGCACGCCGAGCGGCGTAGGCGCAAAGCTGTTTTCAGGCAAGCGCGAAGCGAGCATTTCCAGCAATTTTTCGCGTTCTTTCGTATGAATAAAGACGGTGGGTTGACATTCCTTTTTCAGTTCTTCCGCCGTAATTTCTTTTACGATTTGTCCTTTGGAAATAATCCCGTATTTGGTCGCCACCAAAGCGAGCTCCGTCAAGATATGCGAAGAAATTAAGAAGGTTATCCCCTTTTCGCGGTTCAGCTTGATGATAAGTTCTCGAATTTCGACAATCCCCGCAGGGTCAAGCCCGTTCATCGGTTCGTCCAAAACGATAAATTCGGGGTCGCCCAAAAGCGCCATAGCAATCCCTAAACGCTGGCGCATACCCAGCGAATAATTGCCCGCTTTTTTAGAATTATCCCAAAGCTCGATAAGCCCGACTTCCGTCAAGACTTCTTTCATCTTGTTTTCGTCTGGATTGCCCAAAATCCCGCTCTGCATTTGCATATTATCGCGGGCGGACATATTCAGGTAAATAGACGGCGTTTCTACGATTGCGCCTATGCGCTTTCTCGCTTGCAAAATTTCGGGAGATTTATCGGACACGCCAAAGAGCGCGCAATGCCCTTCCGTTGCGGAAATCAAGCCCGTCAACAAACGAATAACCGTCGTTTTACCCGAGCCGTTTTCCCCTACGAAACCGTAAATATCCCCTTTTTCAATATGCATATTCACCTTTTTCAACGCCCATTGTTTTTTATAGCGTTTAGAAAGGTCAAACGTTTGTAATACGTATTCCATATTTTCTCCTATTTTTTATTTATTGCGTATTTGACAATGCTTCTATACATTTTGCCAACATACGCAATACGTGGAAAGGCCCCTTATACATATGCCCTTTACAAGGGGGCTCCGTAGGCTTGCCGTCTCTTCTCAAATACCCAAACCATTCCCCGTATGCAGGGTCGGAAAAATGCGCAAACGCGTAATCGGTCACTTTTTCAAACCATTGCAAATATTTTTCGTCGCCAAATTCTTGATAGAGCTTTAAGGAAGCGATAACCGCTTCGTTATGCGGCCACCAAAGCTTCATGTCGTGTTC
>JBGVRC010000061.1:0-9310 GCA_045128055.1 Candidatus Scatosoma sp.
ACTCTCGTATCGGGATTGATGCCCGTTTCCGCGAGAATCTTTTTGGAAGTCGTCAAACCGATACCATAGATGTAGGTAAGACCGATTTCGACTCTCTTTTCTCTGGGTAAATCCACACCGGCAATACGTGCCATAGATTTCTGTCCTCCATTTGTTTTTTCTTTTTTCTTATTTTTTATATCGCCAACAAACGCTTGTAATCGGCAGTGGAAAATGCCTTTTACGTCGCGCCGTATTATTTTCGTAATCAGATATGCCGCTACGCTCTTTATAAGCCTGCCCAGTCAAAAACGCCTGCATTTTGACTTACTTCTAAACGCAACAAAACTGAGTTTCCGTAAAAATACGGAAATTCAGCTTGATTACACTATTCGTTTTTGAGAAAAATATCGCATAAATGCAACATTCCCCAAACTACGGCATAATACAATTCTACCATAATTTGTCAAGACCTGTCAAGCGTTTTTACGCGTATTTTTCAACTTATTTTTTTAGCCTTGTCTTTGTTTGTGGCTCTTGCTCTTGGAGCAGATAACCATAACTCTGCCGTTTCTTTTAATAACTTTGCACTTATCGCACATAGGTTTTACGGAAGGTCTAACTTTCATTGTATTTTCTCCTTGTTAAATAAACTCTATTACGTCGTTGAAATTACGACTTGCTACGCCACGTGATTCTGCCTTTCGTTAAATCATACGGGCTCATTTCCAGCTTAACGGTATCCCCTTCGATGAGTCTAATATAATTCATACGAAGTTTACCGGAGATATAAGCCGTAATGACATGCCCATTGGAAAGCTGTACTTTAAAGGTTGCATTAGGCAACGCTTCGATTACTTTACCTTCCGCTTCGATTACGTCGTCTTTGGACACAGAAAATTCCTCCGATTTTTATTTCGTCTTTCACAGCTTTGTCTTACAAAGTAAGAATTTCAACGCCGTCCTCGCGCACCACTACCGTGTTTTCGTAATGCGCAGCAGGTTTACCGTCTACCGTTACCGCGCCCCAGCCGTCGGAAAGCAATCTCACTCTCCAATCGCCAAGCGCTATCATCGGTTCTACGCAAATTACCGTTCCGGCTCTCAGTCTTGTGCCCGTACCAAGCTTCCCATAATTAGGAACGTTTGGATCTTCGTGCATTTCCCTGCCGATGCCGTGTCCGGTGTAAGAACGGATTACGCCGTAGCCAAAGGACTCCGCATACTTTTGCACACGATAGCCTATGTCGTACACGGGCGTGCCCGCCTTCAAACCTTCAATTCCTTTAAAAAAACATTCTTCGGTGACCTTGACAAGCTTTTCAACTTCGGGCGCAACCTTGCCGATGCAGAACGTTCTGCACGCATCGCCGTGATAACCGTTTTTGTCCGCTACCACGTCTACGCTGACAATGTCGCCTTCTTTCAAAATTTCATCACCGGGAATCCCGTGCACCACCATATCGTTAATCGAGATACAAGCCGAAGCGGGAAAACCGCCGTAGCCAAGACAAGAAGGATTTGCCCCGCTCGAACGAATATAACGTTCTACAAGCTCGTCCACTTCTCTCGTGCTCATACCGGCTTTTATCTTCGAACCAACGAATGCAAGCGTATCTCGCACAATTTTGCACGGTTCGCGCATTAAATCAATTTCTCTTTCGCTCTTTACGTGAATCATATTATTTCATGGAATCAAGCTTTTCCGAAACGATTGCGTGCGCAACGTCGGGAGTCGAGCTGCCGTCTACGTTGAAAAGAACGCCTTTTTTCGTATAATAATCGATTAAAGGAGCTGTTTGCGCCGTGTACACGTCCAAACGGCTTTGTACCGTTTCGGGATTGTCGTCCTTTCTTTGATACAATTCGCCGCCGCAACGGGAACACTTCGTTTCACCGTTCAACCATTTCAAATGGGTGCTTTCTCCGCAGTCCTTACAAACTCTTCTACCGCACAAACGATCCAAAAGCAACGAAAAATCTACGTCGATATTAATAACAAGGTCAATATTCGTGATTTTGTCAAGCGCTTCTGCTTGCGCAATCGTACGGGGGAACCCGTCGAGCATATAACCGTTTTTGCAGTCTTCTCTCGAAATTCTTTCTTCTACAATTTTACAAGTCACTTCATCGGGCACAAGCATGCCTTTATCGATGTAGGATTTTGCAAGCAACCCGATCGGGGTTTCATTTTTGATATTTTCTCTAAAAATGTCACCCGTAGAAATATGCGGCAATTTGTAGTCGTCTACGATTCTCGAAGCTTCCGTACCTTTGCCTGCGCCGGGCGCACCAAGTAAAATAATATTCATAATAATTGCCTCCCCTTTGGAAATATGTATTTCCGGATTTGGCAGACCCGCGCGCTCCGCTCAAAGCGCAAAGCGCGCAAGCCTTATTTATTCTTATTTCAAGAACCCTTTGTAATTCTTCATCATAAGCTGCGCTTGTAATTGTTTTTCAAATTCCATTGCGCAGGATACTACGATCAAGATACCCGTGGTAGAGAATACGTTTACAAGCGTATAGTCTGCCCACGCGAACATTACGGAAGGAACGAACGCAACCAACGAAAGATAGATTGCGCCGAACAGCGTAATACGGTTGGAAATCTTTTTCAGATATGCTTCCGTTGCTTTACCGGGACGAATACCTTGGATAAAGCCGCCGTTTTGTTGAATGCTCTTGGATACGTCTTCGGGGTTGAATTGCATTTGCGCGTAGAAGAACGAGAACGCGAAAATCAATACGCAAAGCACTACGGTATATACTACCGCGCCCCAACCGGTTGCACCAGCGGAAAGCCAAGTGTTCCACCAATTTACGAAACCGTTGTCGCCGCCGTTGATCATGCTGCCGATCATTTGCGGGAAGCTCAAAATCGAGAACGCGAAGATCAAGGGCATAACGCCGCCGCCCGAAATTCTAATAGGAATCGAAGACGATTGACCGCCGTACATCTTTCTGCCTCTGATTTGCTTTGCATATTGTACGGGAACTTTTCTTTCGGAAAGGTCTACGTATACGATTGCAAAGAAAATGATTGCGCAGACAAGAGCGAAAATGATAAGTTCCCAAACAAGATCGGTAGACGTCGAGTTAGGATACAAATCACTTCTCGTAGCAGAATCAAAAATACTTCTAATTTTACCAAGAATCATAGAACCAGCCGTAGCGATAAGACCCGTGAAGATAATCATGGATTGACCGTTACCTACGCCGTAGTCGGTGATTCTTTCGCCAAGCCACATTACAACGAATGCGCCTGCCGTATAAATAAGGGTAAGGAATACGCCCGTCAACCAAACTTGGTCGCCAAAGAAGCTTTCTTGAAGCGCGCCATCCGCTTGGTTTGCAAAGTTAATAATAATACCCAACGATTGAATAATAGCGAGAAGAATGGTTACGTATCTCGTGTATTGCGCAATCTTTTTGCGGCCTTCTTCACCCTGTTTGGACAATCTTTCAAGCGAAGGAATACCTACGCTGAGAAGTTGCATGATAATGGAAGCGTTGATGTACGGTCCGATACCCAAAGCGAATACCGTACCGCTCGCAAGCGCGCCACCGGTCAAACTGCTCATAAGCGTTAAGAAATCGTTTGCCTGTTCCCCTTCGAACATTGCCGAGAAGTTTTCTCTATGCAAACCAGGAACGGGAATGAAACAACCGATACGGAACACCAAGAGCAAAAGGAGCATCATATAGACTTTACGTCTAATCTCCTTTACTTTTAATGCATTGATTATTGTCTGTAACATTTTTTTCTCCGTTTTAAATGGTTTTTCACACAACACGTAAAACTTTACGTTTTGTGATGGGGAGAAATAATGCGAACAGCGGAAAACCCCTTTCGCAAGCGATTTTCCGTGTCACAATTTTTCCTTAAAGGGTTTCCGCCGTACCCTGAGCAGCTTCGATAGCCGCTTTTGCGGATGCGGAGAATTTCGCCGCTTTCACGGTAAGAGCTACTTTCAATTCGCCGTTACCAAGAACTTTAAGTCCGCTGTTGTTCTTCACTTCTTTCGCAAGACCGTTTTCCATAACGAAACCGTAGTCAACTACCGTACCTGCAGGAAGTTCTGCAAGGTCGGAAAGGTTTACGATTACGTAATATTTCTTAGCGTTATGGGTGAAGCCTCTCTTAGGTACACGACGCGCGATAGGCATCTGACCGCCTTCAAAACCGGGACGTACGCCACCGCCGGAACGAGCCCACTGACCTTTGTGACCTTTACCGGAAGTTTTACCCGTGCCCGAACCGATACCACGGCCAAGTCTCTTGACCGATCTGGTTGCTCCCTGTGCGGGAGAAAGAGTATCTATTCTCATAATCAATCTCCTCAAATGTTTTCTACCTTGACAAGATGCTTAACTTTCGTAAGCATACCCTGAACTGCGGGGGTGTTGTCAAGTTCTTTGGAAGAACGGATTTTTTTAAGACCAAGCGCAGCAATCGTACCTTTAACCGATTCCACTTGACCAATCGTGCTCTTTACAAGCGTAACTCTGATTTTAGCCATTGTCTTATCCCTCCGTTACTTAACTCAAAATCTCTTCAACGGTCTTGCCACGAAGCGCTGCAACTTCTTCAACGGATTTAAGTTCTTTCAAACCTTCAATAGCCGCTTTTACGCAGTTGCCGGAGTTCTGGCTGCCGTGGGATTTCGTTCTGATGTTTTTAATGCCTACTGCTTCCATTACCGCACGAACGGGACCGCCCGCGATAACACCGGTACCTTCAGCAGCGGGCATCATAAGCACTCTGCCGCGGCCGAATACGCCAATTACTTGGTGGGGAATGGTGTTGTCTACGATGGATACGGAAACCATGTTCTTCTTTGCTCTCAAAGTAGCCTTTTCGATTGCTTCGGGAACTTCTTTCGCTTTACCCGTTGCAACACCGATTTTGCCGTGACCGTCGCCTACGATAACAAGAGCAGCAAAGCGCATGTTCTTACCACCTTTAACAACCTTCGTTACACGGTTTACTTCGATGAGCTTTTTAATCAAGCCATCGTCTTCAGCCTGTCTTCTTTGAGGTCTTCTTTCTCTTTTTTCGTCTGCCATTGTACTCTCTCCTTAGAATTTAAGTCCGGCTTCTCTTGCGCCGTCTGCGACTGCCTGTACACGACCCGTGTAAAGGTAACCGCCTCTGTCGAATACGACTGCCTGAACGCCTTTTGCCATTGCTCTTTCAGCAGCAACTGCGCCGACAATTTTAGCAGCTTCCGTCTTGCTCATACCAGCAATCTTTTCTTTTACTTCTTTATCCATCGTGGATGCAGCAGCAAGCGTTACGCCCCCCTTTGCATCGCCCTTACGGTCGTCGATGATTTGTACGTAGATGTGGTTGAGACTTCTGTATACGTTCATACGGGGCGTTTCCGCGGTACCCGTAATCGTCTTTCTGACGCGTGCGTGGCGTCTCTGTCTGACTGCATTTTTATCAATTTTAGAAATCATACTTTAACGCTCCTTATTTCTTACCTTTACCGGACGTCTTACCTTCCTTATGTTCTACGTATTCGCCCTTATAGCGGATACCATAGCCATGATAAGGTTCAGGTTCTCTAACTTTCCGGATATTCGCCGCCGTTTGACCTACGAGTTCCTTGCTGATACCGGAAACGCTTACTTCCGTCAACGTGGGACATTCGAATTTAATGCCTTCGGGTGCTACGAATTCTACGGGGTGGCTAAAACCTACGTTCAATACAAGCTTGTTGCCTTGAACAGCAGCTTTCCAACCTACACCTTTTACTTCCAACGACTTAACAAAGCCTTCCGATACGCCCGTAACCATACCGTTAAGGAGCGCGCGGTACAAGCCGTGCTTTGCGTTGGTATCAGCCGCGTCGTCAAGCGCTTTAACCAAAAGGGTTGCGCCTTCTACTTCGATGCCGATGTTGCCGACGATTTCTCTCGTCAAAGTACCCTTAGGGCCTTTAACGGTTACGATACCGTCTTTGAAATCTACCGTTACGCCTGCGGGAAGCGCGATGGGCATTTTACCGATTCTCGACATTGTCCATTACCTCCCTATTACCAGATGTAGCAAAGGACTTCGCCGCCTACGTTGGCTGCCTTTGCCTTCTTACCCGTCATAATACCCTTGTTGGTGGAAAGGATAACCGTTCCGAAACCGCCAAGGATTCTGGGCATGTTATCTACACCTGCATACGTACGCAAGCCGGGCTTGGATACTCTTTGCAAGCCACTGATAACCGATTTCTTATCGTTGTATTTAAGCGTGATTGCGATTTTGCCGTTGTAACCGTCTTCTACGATTTTAACGTCTTTTACCCAGCCTTCTACTGCGAGAATTTCTGCAATAGCTTTCTTTTCGTTGGAAGCGGGGATTTCCACCGTTTCCTTACCAGCCGTAATCGCGTTTCTAATTCTTGTAAGCATATCTGCGATAGGATCCGTCATTTCTTTTACCTCCTATTACCAGCTCGACTTCTTAACGCCGGGAATTTCTCCCTTGTACGCAAGGTTACGGAAGCAGATACGGCATACGCCGTACTTTCTCAATACCGCATGAGGTCTTCCGCAGATGGTGCATCTCGTATAAGCTCTCGTAGAGAACTTAGGCGTCTTTTGCTGTTTATTAATCATTGACTTCTTTGCCATGTTCGTTTCTCCTTACTTCTTGAAAGGCATACCGAGCGCGCGGAGCAACTCTCTTGCCTCTTCATCGGTGTTTGCGGTCGTAACGATTGCTACGTCCATACCTCTGATCTTTTCAACCTGATCGTACGTGATTTCGGGGAAGATCAATTGTTCTTTCAAACCTACCGAGTAGTTGCCGCGTCCGTCGAACGCCTTGTCAGACACACCGCGGAAGTCGCGAAGTCTGGGAAGCGCGATGGATACGAACTTGTCATAGAAGTTGTACATTCTTTCACCACGAAGGGTTACTTTAATACCAACGGTTTGTCCTTCTCTTACCTTGAAGTTTGCAACGGATTTCTTTGCCTTCGTCAAGATAGGTTGTTGACCGGAAATCAATCTGATTTCGCCTTCGGTCATTTGAATGGACTTCGCGTTATCTTTGATGTCGCCAAGACCCGTGTTGATAACAATCTTAACGAGCTTAGGGCATTCCATTACGGACTTGTATCCGAATTTTTTCATAAGGAAAGGTACTACTTCTTTTTCGTACTTTTCTTTTACTCTATTCTTATAAACTTTTTCTGCCATTTTCGTTTACCTCGTTAGTTGTTTTCCGTTTCAACGGGCGCTTCAACGGGTGCTTCTGCCTTTACAGCGCGCTTTCTCGTTCTCTTCTTAGGCGCTTCTTCCGCAGCAGCGGCTGCCTTAGCAGCGGCTTTCTTGGAATATGCCTTATCAAGAACTGCGCCGCAAGCGCATACGCGAACTTTCTTGCCGTCTACAACGTTGTGCTTCACTCTGGTCGGCTTGCCGCACGTAGGGCAAACAACCATTACGTTAGAAGCGTCGATTGCGCCGGGAATTTCCGCAATTTTGCTCGTTTCGTTCGCTCTTCTTGCTTTTTGATGCTTCTTTTGAATGCGAACGCCTTCTACCGTTACCGTATTCGCCTTAGGGGACGTGGCAAGGACTTTTCCCTGTACGCCTTTATCTTTACCGGCAATTACAAGTACGTTATCATTTACTTTTACGTTCATTGTTTTAGTCCTCCTGACAATTACAGAACTTCGGGAGCAAGGGAGATAATCTTCATGTAGTCTTTATCTCTCAATTCTCTCGCGATCGGCCCAAAAATACGCGTACCTTTGGGTTGTTTCTGGTTATCGATGATTACGGCTGCGTTGTCGTCAAATTTAACGAACGTACCGTCTGCTCTTCTAATACCGCTTGCACTTCTTACGATGACTGCCTTTACAACGTCACCTTTCTTAACTGCGCCACCGGGCGTAGCCGTCTTTACGGACGCTACGATTACGTCGCCGATGTTACCAGTCTTACGGAAGGAGCCGCCTAATACTCTAATACACATAAGCTCTTTTGCGCCGCTGTTGTCAGCTACTTTGAGCCTCGATTGAGGTTGTATCATAACTTCTCGTCCTCCTTAATTACTTAGCCTTTTCGATAAGTTCAGCAACTCTCCAATTCTTGTCCTTGCTGAGCTTTCTCGTTTCGACGATACGTACTTTGTCGCCAACGCCATATTCATTGTTTTCGTCGTGCGCCTTGTACTTCTTACTCTTCGTGATGGTTTTCTTATAAAGCGGATGCTTGCTCTTATCGCTGACCAATACAACGACCGTCTTATCCATTTTATCGGATACAACAAGCCCTACTCTTTCTTTTCTCAAATTTCTTTCCATGATTGCTGTCCTCCGATTTTACGCATTGAGCTCTCTCGCACGGATTTCCGTATTTACGCGAGCGATATTTCTCTTGCAGGTTCTAATGGAAACGGGGTTTTCAAGCTGGCCGGACGCCAAACGGAAACGAAGATTGAAAAGTTCGCTCTTGAGTTCCGCGAGCTTTGCTACGAGCTCTTCACTCGTCATCTCTTTCACTTCTTTAGCTTTCATTAGTTTTCACCGCCTTCAGCCGTTTCTACTTCAGCAACGACTTCTTTCTTAACAAACTTGCATTTAACGGGAAGCTTGTGCGACGCAAGACGCATAGCTTCTCTTGCTACTTCTTCGCTTACGCCCGACATTTCGAACATAACGCGACCGGGTTTTACGACTGCTACCCAGTATTCTACCGAACCTTTACCAGAACCCATACGCGTTTCAGCGGGCTTCTTCGTAATAGGCTTGTGGGGGAAGATGTCGATCCAAACTTTACCGCCACGCTTGATGAATCTCGTCATTGCGATACGGGCAGCTTCGATTTGGTTGGATTTGATCCAGCCAAGTTCTTCGGATACAAGACCATAATCGCCGTATGCGATTACGTTACCCTTTTGAGCCTTACCCTTCATCGTACCACGATGTTGTCTACGTCTTTTTACTCTCTTAGGAATTAACATTACTGTTCGCCTCCTTCTGCCTTCTTCGCGCTCTTGATAACTTCGCCTTTGTAGATCCAGCACTTAACGCCGATCATACCGAACGTCGTGTGTGCTTCTGCGAAGCCGTAGTCGATGTCCGCACGAAGCGTTTGAAGGGGAATAGAACCTTCGTGATATTGTTCGCTTCTTGCGATTTCAGCGCCGTCAAGACGACCGCTAACCATCATTTTGATACCCTTTACGCCTGCACTCCTCGAGCGGCCGATAGCTTGCTTCATGCAACGTCTGAAAGACATACGCTTTTCAAGCTGAGCAGCAACGCCTTCTGCTACGAGTTGCGCGTCGCAATCGGGCTTTCTTACTTCCGTAATG
>JBGVRC010000062.1:0-1972 GCA_045128055.1 Candidatus Scatosoma sp.
CTGCGCGTATAAGGTTCTTTGTCTGCCTGTAAATGTCATACCGCGACAACGCTTTCGGGCTTGTATTGTTCTGCGTAAAATTGTACACGGTGTCGCCGCCCTTGCCGCCTGTGCCGTTCATAGCGGGCATTTCATTAGCCAGTAAACGCGCTATTTCTTTCAGTCCTGCTTTGTTTCTTTCAAGTGGAATTACCGCTTCCTTTCCTGCTTCACCGATATTTGCAAGCATTGACTTATCTACAATACCACCCTTTGCTAGTCGTGGTAACTCAACATATCCCATATGGCTGATATTAACCCCCGGAATTTTGTTAATTACATCTAGTGCGCCGTTGATTGCGTCGGGTACTGCGTTTATTGCGTTTTCTACGGTTTCAAGTACTGCGTTAATTGCAGACTTAAACGCGCCGCCGATCGCTTCACCTACCTTTGTACCAATGCTTGTAAACTTGCTTTTAATCGTGTCCCAAATGCCGCCGAAAAAGTCACCTACGGTTGAAAATACGTTTTTTATGTTCGTCCACGCGGTTTCAAATGTGGTTTTAAACCATGTGCCAACGCTTGTAAACTTGCCTTTTATCGCAGTCCATACGCCCGCGAAAAAGTCACCCGCCGCACTCCAAACACTCTTGATATTTTCCCACGCCGTTGCAAATTCTTCTTTGACTAACTCCACGCCGTCCCACGCGGATTGAAAGAACTCTGCAACCGCTGTTATTGCAGTTTCTACCGCGCTTTTTATGGTTTCCCACGTGCCTATTACCCAGTTACGAAAATCTTCGTTTGTGTTCCATAACGTGACGATCGCCGCCACTAAGCCCGCTATTGCCGCCACAATTAAGCCAATTGGGTTTGCCGCCATAACCGCCCATAAACCAGCAAACGCCGTTTTAAGTGCCGTCACGCCCGTTGTCGCCGCTACAAATACGCCTATTGCTGAACCTATGCCAACGATCACGCTTGCAACTGTGCCGCCGTTTTCGGATATCCATTTGAACCCCTTTTCAATAGCGGGAAAAAGTTTATCCGTGATCTTCATAGCTTTTTCAAGTGCTTTCTGTATCTGCGGCGAATACTTTGTAACAACTTTATCTATCATATCAGCCGCGGAAACTTTCAGCTTTTGAGTTGCTAACTTTACTTTGTCAAGTTCGCTTTGTGTTTCTTCATACGTCTTGTTTACAGTCCCACTACTTCCCGTAACTGTTTTCGCAAATTCGCTATACTCAAAACGCCCCGTGCGAATAGCGTCTGCAAGTTCAGTTCCTGCTTTATTGCCGAAATTTTCTAAAGCTATTTCAGCCGCTTTCGTGTCGCTGTCTGCGTTTGATATAAGGTCAATTGTCTTTTGAAATTCTTCACGCGGGTTTTTACCGTCTTTCGCCCATTCTGCCGCCGCCTTTTTCATTCCTGCAAACGCGGTTTCTGTGTTTACGCCCGCCTTTTCCATTTGGGCAATTATAGCAATAGTTTCCGACGTGTCAAAACCAAGTGAACGCATTGTCGCGCCGTTCTTTGTTATGCCGTCTGCCAGTGTGTCAACGGAAACGCCGCTTGCTTGCGCCGCTACTGCCAATTGGTCTAACAATACCGTGTATTCTTTGCTGTCAAGCCCTGCGCCCTCTATCGCTTTAGAAACGATTTGCACGGCGTTTGTCGCGTCTGTGCCTGTTATATCTGCGAATTTTAAAAACTGTTGTGTAGCCTTTTCCAGTTCGCCGCCCGTATATCCAAAACGGGTGTTAACTTCGCCCATTGCCGCGCCGATATCCCCAAAATCTGCCACTATGTTTTTACTAACATTTTTATAGCTTTTTTCAAGGTTTTTCGCACTTGCGCCCGTTGCGCCCGTTGCTTTGATAAGGTTATCACTGCCCTTTTCCATATCCTTGTAAGTGGTTACCGCCGCTTTTCCAAGGTCTGTAAACGCTTTTATAGCAAGTTTAACGCCGTTTGCGATAAGGTCAGCTAA
>JBGVRC010000063.1:0-2190 GCA_045128055.1 Candidatus Scatosoma sp.
TTGCAAAGTTTTTGCAGCGCGGGGCAAACATTGCACTTTATGCCGGGTATAAAGACGAAGGCGAACCGGGCTTAATGTACCAAGGAAATATCATTGATTCCAAAACGTACCGCGCCGGAACTGAAATTTTGACCGTCATTAGAAGCATTGCTCTTCGAAGCCTTACACGCCCGTTCACCGCGACCCCGGTTTGCCTTTCTTTTAGACCGGGCGCAACCGCCGCCGATGTGATTGATAGCATTGGGGCAATTTTGGGGCTCGTACCCATTGGAAAGGAAATGGCGGCGGACGTTGTTTTTGCCGCCGGGTGGACTTACGTTGGACCAGTTGCAGGGGCAATGAAGCGCCTCGGGCAAGATATGCGTTCTAAAGGGCTGGGGCTTTATGTTGATTTGGCTCAACTCGTTGTATTTAGGTTCGAAGCGGACAGCACCTATTCAATCGCATATATTAGCCCCGACAGCGGGCTTTTAAACCTTGAAAATACAACGGATTATGTTGGCGCCGCTCATTCAAATTTGGCAAGCCTTGCGGCAAAAACGCAAAGCACGGACGCAAAGGATAAAGAAATTGTTTTAAAGGCTGGCAACACGGACGACGCCTATTCCTTGTTGGACAAAATTTTTACAAACATGAAGAAAACGTACACCGCCCGAACTATGGTGATTCCAAAGTTGCGCCCCAACAACTTAATCCATTTGGTTCAGCCGGAGATGGGCGTGGACGGGCTTTTTGTTGTGGAACGAATGGAAGTTGCAGTTGGTAACGGGCGCGATAGTTCGTTTGCAATGGATTTGAATTTGGTGGAGGCTTAAATATGGGCATGGGACCAGCACTTGACACTTACTTCGAAAATGCAATGTTAAGCGTTCACACCACGCTCCCCGGCGAGGTTGTAAAGTACGACGCAAAAAAGCACCGGGCGCAAGTAAAGCCCGTTTTAAACTTGCTTATGTCTAACGGCGTGCAAATTGAAATCCCGGAGTTGCTGGACGTGCCGGTCATGTTCCCTTCGGCTGCAAGTTTTGATTTGGAATTTCCGCTGGACAAGGGCGACCCGGTAATGCTTGTTTTTCAGGAGCAGGATATAAGCGCTTGGAAGGCGGGCGATAAGGCTGCAAAGGGCATGACGTCAAGCCGTTTCAACTTGGACGCGGCGGTTGCATTGCCCGGACTTTATTCGGCGCCTACAAAGGGCAAGGCGCGGATTTATGTGGACGAAAACGGCGTTTTGCACTGGCAAGCGAAGAAAATTGTTTTTGATGGGCAACTGGTAGTTCACAACGACCTAATCGTGCGCGGCGACGTGTTTGTTGGCGTTGGCACGGGACCGGGCTTTAGTGCATTAAAGCACATACACCCATCCGGCGCCGGACCAACTTCCCATCCCACACCAAACACACCTATTCCAGCGGAGGAAAATTAAAAATGGCTTTGGTTCTAAAAACATTTGAAGAAAGTTTGACCGACAAACTGGTTGCAGCCGCAAATAAAAACAACAAAGAAGGCGTTACACTTGAGGCAGCGATGGGCGAACTTGCAAAGGCTATCGCCGGGGAGGTGGATTCCTACATTAAAACCATGACAATCACAATCGCCTCCGGGCTGGTGCAAGTGCAGGGCTCCCCAAGCGCCCAAGCGAACGTCGTGCCTATTGTTATAGAAGGCGGCGTTTCATAGCCTTTGGGGTTGCACCGGGCGAGCGTTGGCTTGGGTGCAGGGAACCGCCCGGCGCTAACCCTTTTAAAAGTTTTTGCCGGGTTGCAATTCAACCGAAAAATAAGTTATATTTATTTTAGGAGTACTTCTAAAAATGCAGTTTGCACTAGACAAAGACTGGGACGTTTACTTGGGCGGCGATGGCAACATTGCAGTTCTAGGCGCCAAAAATGGCGGCGACTTGCTTTGTCAGCGCATACGGCACCGCCTCCAAACATTTCGCGGCGAGTGCTTTTTGGACCGCGATGTTGGCGTGCCTTACTTTGAAGAAGTTTTTAAAAAGAACCCGGATTTGGGAAGAATACGCTCACTTTTGGCAAGCGTAATTTCCGGCGTTGAAGGCGTTGCCAAAATTTTGACGCTTGACATTCTGTTTAACCGCGCAACCCGCGAATTTTCCGTAACCTTTAGGGCGCAAGCCGCCGACGGAACCATTGCGGAAGGAAGTTTGTAAAATGGGAACTTACGTTA
>JBGVRC010000064.1:0-3829 GCA_045128055.1 Candidatus Scatosoma sp.
ATCCGCTTACGATTTGATAGCGGTTTTCTCTTCCTACTATGTCCGTTACGAGTTTATTGCCCGTATTGATTCTAATAAGAAAATCATCCGTATCTGCCACCATACCTAAATCCGGTTCCCAGAACAAACGCACTCTCACGCGACGATTATATTGATATCGCCGCGTTTGTGCATCTACAATATCCTCATAATGCCCCGCAAGTAGTCGGGACGTGAAGAATTGTTTATCGGTTATGCTGCTTCGTTTTTCATCTAAACGCTGCCTAACCAATTTGTGATTCACTCTTGCCATAAGAGTAATTTTATCCTCCTTGTATTATTTATGCTGTCTTTTTACGATACCGCTTTGAAAAGATAGGTTCTAAAACCGCTATTCGCAAAGCTTCACGGTCCGCTTCATCCGACGTTGCTTTGCTCACGATGGTGTATAATGCAGATTCGTAGATATCTCCCGTAATTTCTGCGCTTACAATCCAGTCGATTAAGCTTCGCATACCGATTGTACCGTCCGTTATACTCTTTTCTTTACAATACTTAGCCATATCGTTGACAACCTGTACCATTTGAGAAACTTGGAACTCGTCCGTTGCTCCCGTAACACTCATTGCACGTTGAACCATTACTTCGGGCGTAGGCAAGTCCACGTCGCAAACCATACTCATTCTGTCGATGATAGACTGATTAAGTCCACGACAGCCTTCATAGCTTACGTTCGTCGTGACGACGATTACCGTGTCGGGATGTCTTTCGATAATCTCACCCGTAGGCAAAGTTATCGAGCCTTCCTGCTCTAAAAGCGAGTTCAAACCAACAAGCACGCCGGGTTGCATTATCGTGGTCGGTTCTTGAATTTCCACAACGTAACCGTGTTTCAATGCTTTCAAGAAATCAGTTTCCACGTACCTAAACGTTTGCCCTTTGTTCTCTCCTTCCTTTTTTGGTGTGGATAACAATTTAATTTTATCCGTAACCAAATTCAAAACGAGCGCCATACAATCTTGCGTCGTTGCGTCTTGCTTTTCTTTTCCCGTTAATTTCAGATATACGCCCGAAGGATCGAACTCTATATCTTCCAAATCCGGCAAATTCATAAGCTTTGCAACGTTCTCATAATTGATTCCGCCCATTGCCTTTAATTCTTCACGTTCTTTATCCAGCTCAGCGTTTGCCGTCGAAACGTTCTCGGAATCAGGGAATATCTGACCGATAAAGTCAAAAATTTCCGTTCCAGCCGAACACGTATACTTCATGTACGGAAGTCCAAGCCCTGCCGCAATCGCTTTTGCACCCATTGTCTTACCCGTACCAGCTTCGCCACGCAATAAAAAGTTACGCATTTGCGTAGGTCTGCCAGTCGTTTTTTGAGCGTGATTACAAATATCCATTACTACCTGCGGTACGATATACCACTCGGGAAGTTTAGGAATCAGCGATTTCTCTAAAGCCGAAAATGCTCTCGTGTGGAAATTGTATTTCCCTTCAAACGCCGAAACGTCTATAATCTTTTTGGCTTTTTTAATCGTTCCTGCTTGCTTTAACTGCGCAAGGATATTGAACTCACCTGCTTGCACATTCTTCGGGGCAAATACACCCGAATCCAGTTGTGCCCTTGAAATTCTCGTTAAGTTCCCGGCCGCGTCGATATTGATTTTTAAATGCGCTGAACACGTTTCGTCCTTGATTCGACGATAAGCGTTATCGCATAATATCGCAGCAGCTTCCGTCGATTCTTCTAATTTTGAAAAGTCCGTCAAATAATGTGTAAAATAATTTTTGAAATTCTCTTCAAATTCCTTATCCGACATGAGTGCGGGAAACATTGCCATCATCACGGCTGCACCGTCTCTGTTTTTGGCGTTCATAATGTAATTTTCCAGCATTTTTGTGTTTTCATTATAAACACCTGCGCTTAAATTACCCGTATCGGCATCGTAAACAACCAAGTGGAACTCACCGGCGTTCGACGATGCATACTCAGCGACGCATTTTTCGTCTGCCGTCGTACCTACAGCGCCTCTTCCCGTACCAGACATGGCGGAACAAATAGCGTTTAACGCTTTAATCACCGTCATACTGAGCGTGGATTCCGTTTTATCGCCATAGACGGAAGAGACTTTTACTTTCCTCGGCGCTTTATCAAAAGGCGCGGGTAAACTCCTACTAAAATTAAATAAATTATTAACGTTAATACTCATTTGTAAATCCTTTCTGCTTATTGCAGTAATGTAATTTTTATTCCTTCCGGAACCATCTCAACAGCGCTAAGGTCCATTCGCTTGAGCTCTTCGCAAATGTTTGCCCAGCTCTCCTGAACGGGCAACTCTTCCGCCGTTAGTAAAATACTGTCCTTACCGTCCCCGATCGCGTTATTACAACGTTCGTTCAGTTCGGCAATGTGATTCTCCACCCAATCGAACGCCATCAGTTCGTAATTCACCTTCAAAGGCTCATCCGCTACTGCACTCGGTTCTTTTTCTTCGATAGGCTTAACTTGCTGTTCGTTTGTGTATGGCATTACCTCCAATCCTTGCACGAATAGATTTGTTATAAGCACCTTTACACGGCGATATCCCCCCGCTTTATTCAAGCGGATAAATACGTCTTCGCCATTTTGCAAGAGTTTTCTTACGTTCGGTCTTTCCCAAATCCACTGTGCGCCGGGATATTCTTGCTCTACGAGCTGAGATACCTTTGACGTCAGTACACCATATTCCAATTCAAACAATTCCTTGTCCGTTATAAGCTTTGATTCCTTTTCTTTGGGTTGTTCTGCTATCTTTTCTTCTGCTTCTTGCGGTTGTTTTCTGCAAGCGCGCACCACAAGCACTACAAGCAAAGCGATAATAGCAAGAATGGTAATCGGCCAAAACCGAAACATAAAACTAAGAAAAATTACCAAGCAAATAATAATAAAAGTGTCCTGCGCAAATCCTTTTACGTCACTAGGCTTTCGCATGTTCCACCTCCTTTATTGGCGGAAAGAACTCGCAGAAAACAAAGTTTTTTTCACACTCTATATGAGAGCAGATAAACTTTTCATCCACGCATTCTCTATCGCACAATATCATAGGCGCCGTTTCGTCTTCCAACTCTTTCACCATCCTTTGTTTTGGTACAAAGATATGAATTTGGTTTTCGGGCGAACAATTACTTCTCCTGACAATCACCACGGTCGGTTGTTTTTCGTCTACAAGCCGTCCATCGCCTATTTTATCGCCGATGACAGCATTGCCGAGAACCACTTCAGCTTTTCCCAACTTCGGATAAATTAGCGTATTTGTGAAGCTTTCCTTGTCGAAATACATCTTTACCTGGTATTGTCTTTTTACTTTCACCGCGTCGATAATTGCATTGAGCTCGTCTTCCGTAAGATACTCACGGGTTTTGGCTTTCAATACGTTTTTCAACTTGGCTTTTTTCTTTTCTAAGGGATAGCATCCAAAATGATTGTTTGTCATAAAACCTCCTTAAACGCAAAAAGGCGCACGATAACCGAAGTTACCGTACGCCATACGTTTTCTTTTGTAGGACTAACCCTTAGTTGTAGAAATCCCCAAACCCTTGATAACCTTCAAAGTTATCCGAGTCTTCAGGATTCTTCTTGCCCGAGGATTTACCTTTTGCTTTCGGCTTAGGTTGTTCCTCTTCCTCCTCGTCTTCGTCATCGTTTTTAGACTTCGAAGAATTGCTGCTTCCGCCGAACTGGTATTCGATATGCGTAAGAAGGATAACAGCCATACTCTTTTTGTTGCTGTTTTCGTCTTCCCACGTTTCGATGTCCAAATCGCCGGAAATTACTACGTTCGAACCTGCGCCGAGTTTCATCTTC
>JBGVRC010000065.1:0-6279 GCA_045128055.1 Candidatus Scatosoma sp.
CAAGACACCTACGGTACGTTGCCGCGCGCGGTAGAAAATTTGCTCGTCATTGCCGTTTTGAAAAGCTATGCGGCGAAATTCAGGATCAAGAAAATATCCTTGGTGGGCGGAGTCGGCGCGCTGGAATTTCCCGAACTGGCGACTCTTGGCGATAAGCGGATTTTGGCTGCGATGGATAAATACAGCCGCAACGTAAGACTAAATATGACGGAAGCGCCCGTCGTTGAGTTTTTCGGGTACAAAGAAAACGCTGTTTTGATGGCTGAAATGACAAAATTTTTGAAATTTGCTCTAACTTTTACAAGTTTATAAGCGCAAATGTTTGCATTTTTCAAAAAAATAGGTTATAATAGAGAATGACGATATATTGACAAGGGAAAAAATTCTCTTTTGTTAAAACATTTTAGGATAAAAAATCGGAGCGATTTTATGAACAAAAAGAACACGGTAAAAAAGACGGCGGCGCTTTTATTAGGGCTTGCTCTTACGGTAGGCGCAACGGGTTGCAACTTTGTTGTAACGGACACAGGGAAAGACTACGCGCAAGAAATTGCAAACGTAGATATTTCCGACAGACTTGAAAAGGACGAAGCGTACAAGGGAACGGTAAGCGATTTCGAAAAAATCCTTGAAGATATTCCTTCTTCCATCACCAAGAGCGACTTGATTTCCTATTTCATGAGCGTTGGCTATCAATACGTACAAAACTACGGTTACAGCTATAAAGATACCTTCAACATGTTGCTTGACGGGCTTATCAACCGCGAAATTATGGTACAATATGCAATCGCATACTACCTTGCAAACGGCGGCGCGTCGGCAGCTGATTGCCAAGCATACGTTGCGGCGGAACTTTCCAAGGTTGAAGGCAAAGAAAAAGACCTTTTGGAAAATCACCCCGAAGTTTTGACTTTAAAATATTTCCTTACGGAAAACGGAACGGACGCTACGGTTTACGACCGTACGGTTTACAACCTTAAAGTGTCTTTGAATAACTCTCTCGATTCGATGGAAGCAAACTACATTGAAGCGGAAGACGAAGAACATAACCACGGTTCGCGTACGACCCCCACGGGCGTAGATACCGCAAACGAAGATTATTACACCAACGATTACGACGTATACACGGGTCGTAACACCTTGGATTCCTGCGGCGAATACAAAAAGGTAGACGGTTCTACCACCGTTACCCGTCAAAAAGCGTACAATGCGTTCTTGGCGAATTTGCAAGGCTACAACCTTATCAAGAAAGGCGAAGATATGAAAAACGTCACCTTGCTTGATTACTACTACGTAGAACTTGCTTCTTCGCTTGGCCAAGCCCTTATCAACAAATATTTTGAAGCCCTTGAAACGACGGCTCTTAAAGAATTGAACGATAACGGCGACTACGTTTCCGCTAAATACGAAGAATTGTATTTGAAGCAAGCAGAACTTTACGAAAACGATACCACGTCGTTTGCAACGGCTATGGACAGCGTATCCGATACGTCCTTCCTTTTGTACGGCTTAAAGGATTTCGGCTTTGTATATAACATCTTGTTGCCTTTCTCTACCAGCCAAACGATTGAATACAGAACGGCGCAAAACAACAAAGCGAACACCGCAACGGATATCTACAACGTGCGTAGAAGCATTTTGAATAACATCAAGGGCGAAGATTTGCGTACCGCTTGGGTTGACGAACACGACCACGCAAACAAAGCGTATAAAGCGGAAGACGGCAAGTGGTATTTCTTTGAAAATAACTTCACCAACAACGACAAGTACGAAGCGCTCGACCATTATCTCAATCTTATTCCTTTCAACGGTACGATTGATGAAGAAACGATGGAAGCTAAGTCCAACAAGGTAACGATTGACGACGTTTTGGATTCCTACTTGGCATACGCGCAAACGCTTGGTTTATCTGTGGAAGAAGCTGCGCCCGTAAACGAACTCGGCGAAGCGTACGACGCGGATAAGGTAAGCTATAACAAAGCAAAGAAAGACGCCGCAGGCAACGTAGTTTACGACAAAGACGGCGCGGTTGTATATACGGACGAAGTAGATTACAGCAACTTCGTATACAGAGCAGGTAAAGTAAACGTAAGCTCCAAGGCTTCCGATTACTTCAAGGCTGATACCGACCTTTACAAATTGCTTTCCTATGCAAACGAATTGATGTTCGCGTACAGCACGGATACGGGCTGCTTGAACAAGTATATGGGTTACAGTGTATCTCCTTATACGACCAGCTATATGAAAGAATTTGAATACGCAGCGCAACAAGCGGTTGCAGGCGGGGTTGGTTCGTATGCGGTATGTCCTACCGATTACGGTTGGCACATTATCATTACGACGTTTGCTTACAACTTCGATGAAGACGTAGCAGGTATTGACGTATACGGCGGTTATAATCACGCTGAAAAAGACGTAGAAGGCACTTTCTCTTATATCTTCTACGAAGCGGTAAAGAGCTCGGTTGTTTCCAGTTATACCACCGAAGTACAAAACGGCGTTTTGAAAGAATATAACATCGAAAGCTGTGTAAATAAATATCAATCCAGATATCAAGATTTGCTTGACTTGGATGCATAATATCAACGTAAAATGATAAAAACTCCGATGCGAGCGCGTCGGAGTTTTCTTGTATAAAAAATAAAAATGAATAGGGCAGGTACGCGTTGAACAATGCTTGCTCTTATATTGTTGGGTGAAAATATGAACGAAAACAAGCGCTTATACGTAGGGGTAAGCCCTTATCCCTATAAAGGAAAAAGCTATTGGTATATTGACGAAAGCGGGCAAACCCTGCCCAAAACTTACGTGTGGGTTCGAATGGGTAGACACGATAGAGAACAAATGGTATACGTGGATTGCGTGCGTTGGTTTTCTGAAGACGAAGAGCCGTATCCGCACGATTTGGCAAAAAAAGTTTTGCGCCAAACCACGGAAGACGAAGCCAAAACTGCCGAAGAATTTTGGGGTGAATTTTATTGATGAAGTATCAAACGGAAAAACGCGCATTATATCCAAATGGCGTGGGCAGGTACGCGTTGAAATAAAGATTTTGCAGGTTTTAAGAAAAAAAGGGCGGTGTAAACCGTCCTTTTTGTATGGAATAAGAGCGAGTTAAATTGAATTATTTATAAGCTTGTTTAACTGTTCGATTGCATTTTTCTTATCTTTTACCTGTTGAATGATAAACTCTTGTTCTCCGTTTTCAGTTTTTAGCTTTAAGATAATGGCACCGTTTTTAGACTCTTTTTCTTTGGGTTGAAGCGGTGCAAGCTCGGCAGATAAAACGCAGCTACAACTAACAATCTTTTTGAATGCACCCCTATACAAAATAAGGTTTTCTCCATCTTTAATAATCGTTACATTCGGTAAGAAGATTAAACTTAAAAGCGAGATAAGCGCAATAACGGACAAGCATACAATAGCAAAAATTCCAAACCAGCGCCACTCGGAATTTAGAGCTTTTACAATGCTATAACCACTTACAACATAGGAAATAAGCACTAGAATTAAGAAGAATCCAAAAATGCTTTTATCTCTTTTTGCGATGACTTTTTTCATAATTATCCAACCCCTAAAAGATTATATTATATGGTTATTATATCATAGTAATAAAGCTTTTGCAATAGATATGACGAAAAAAGTAAAAACAGCAATATGAGTGGTTTATATAGGAGCTAAGCTATATACCCACGCTTTGCGTGGGAGCGTCGTCGACAAGGACAAGCAAAGAAAAGTAATATAGTTTTGTGCGCTTGTCTTCTCGCGCGTAAGGAGCATAGCGACGGAATAGCGAAGAATGAGCGTCAGCGCTGATAATACAGCGTTCAAGCGTTACTTATTTCCACCACAAAAGGACGGCGCGTTGCCATCCTTTTGTGGTGGAGTAAGGGTAACCTAAATCGAACCAAAAAGAAAAACGGTTGAATTTCATATTCAACCGCCTCTTTTGATTTAGAATAACTGTGTATCTGTTTTTAATTTTTCTTTATACGGAAATGTTTTATCGAAAATTTCCGTCTCTTCTTCATCAACGAAATAGCCGTCAGGGTCTTTATACGTACCAGAGATATTTTCCAAAAATCCGTTTTGCAATTCTTTTATTAAGAAATATTCCGCATCTAAATCATCGGCATAACGTACGCCTTTATTTTTTGCAATTACAAATCCACTTTTTTTATAGAAATTAATATTTCCCGTTATTGCAAGAGCTTTTACTTCAAGTTCCTTTGCTTTATCCATGGAGTATTGCAGTAACATAGTGCCGTAACCTTTGCCTCGTTCTTCGGGAAGAATACTCAAAGGTCCAAACGTCATAATCGGTATTATGTCACCATTATCACATTGAATTTGGGAATGGGCATACATAATATGTCCGATTATTTTTCCGTTTTTTTCTAACACAAAACTGAGTTGATGTACAAAATCAGTTCTATCACGGAATTTATGCAATACATAATGTTCTAAACATCCGGGACGATATACGTTCCAAAATGCTTCTCTCGTGAGATTTTCAACCTCACGGTAATCGTTTTCTGTTTCTAAACGAATAGTATAGTCAATTTTCATATTATATCCTCCAAAATTGTTGATTGTCAATTACGAGAGGATTGCGAGAATGTATTTGCAAACCTCTCGTTTACAATACGCTATCCAATTTTAAGGTGATTTTCAAAAAGCACACTCCAAAAATTATTTTGTTATACAATTATATCATAAATCAAAAAACTAATCAAGCAAATTTACAAAATTATTTAAAATGGCACTATGACGTGCGCTTGTATTTTCGTGGTGGGGCTAAGCTATATACCCACGCTTTGCGTGAGAGCTTCACGTTGCCGTCAAGTTTGCGGAAGAAATAAGGTGTACGCAACGGACAACGTTCGCGCGAACCGCTGATAATCCAGCGTTCAAGCGTTACTTATTTCCACCACAAAAAAGGACGGTGTTCAAACCGTCCCTTTCGTGGTGGAGCTAAGCGGATTCGAACCGCTGACCTTCTCGTTGCGAACGAGACGCTCTACCAACTGAGCCATAACCCCAAACTACTTTTTTATTATATCTCTTTTTTTCTTGCTTGTCAATACTTTTTTATACTTTTTTTCTAAAAATAAAGCAAAAATTCGTCGACAAGGTTTGTTCTTGTTTCATATAATATCGTATGAGAATTATAGAATATGATCGCGCCGCAGCTGTGGCGTATGCCCGAAAATGGGCGTTTTCAAGAAATCCGCAATACTACAATTTCGACCGCTTGGGCGGGGATTGCACTAATTTTGCTTCGCAATGCCTTTTTGCGGGCGCGCCTGCGCAAAACCTAACCCCAACGTTCGGTTGGTACTACCGTTCTTTGGAAGACAGAGCGCCTGCTTGGACGGGTGTGGAATATTTCTATCAATTTTTGATTAATAATGCGAAAGGAGACGGAGTGGGCGACGGCAAAGGCCCGTTTGCCCGTGAAATTGATTTTTCACAGTTGCAGGAAGGGGATTTCGTGCAATTTGGCAGAATGACGGGGGATTTTTATCATACGCCCATCATCGTAGGCTTTGCCAACGGCGTACCGCTCGTAGCAGCACATTCCAACGACGCTTTTAATCGACCCATCAATACCTATCAATACGCGCAAATCCGTTGTTTGCGTATACTTGGCGTAAGGACGGAATAAAGAAGCGGGCGTTTTTGCGCCCGCTTCATTTTATTGATTGTCAAATTGATTTTGTAAGAATTTATTTACGTTATAGCCTTGTCTGTACAGCAAATATGTAGTAACGTTAGGCGCGGTAAAATCCTTTAACGAAATTTCTTCCAAAATGCCTGCTTCAATTTTATCCTTGACAAGCTTGTAAGGTAAGAAAGAATACCCTAACCCGTTTTCCAAATAAGGCAACAGCTTGGACGAGTTATCCACTTCCAAACGAAAAATATGATGCTTGGGGAAAAGGGAGCGAATAAATTCACCCGCTTCACTCAACGTAAAATCACACATCAAATAAGGGATTTTTGCAAGCTGGTCTTTGTCAATGCCGTCGGGGTATTCGTTTGTGCCTTTTTTACAAACCAAAGCTACTCTGTCTACGTCGTAAACGTCGCATACGAAGCCCGAACGATTTAAAGGAATGGCGGAAAATACCATATCAAGCATTGCGTCTTGAAGCTGTTGAATTAAATCAAGCGAATGTCCAAGCATCACCTTAACGGAAGTGATTTGGTTGTTTGCCAAGCATTCGTCAACAAGCGGTTTCACGTACGCTTCGTAGGAAGCGTTAATAGCCCCGA
>JBGVRC010000066.1:0-2519 GCA_045128055.1 Candidatus Scatosoma sp.
TTTTATCGGGCGCCCAAATACGCGTAATACGCCCGCCATAGGTCAAAATATCCACTTCGTAGCCGTTTTTATTCGACAAGGTATACACGTCGTTTTGTTGGTTATTCATCGTAAAGGAATAGGTCTTTTTAATCATATACATCTCCTAATTTGTTTGCAAATCCATATTATTTTAAATAAAAAACTTGTTCGAGAAGGGGTTGCGCGCCCGTCCTTTCGTCAAGCGGCATTTCCATAACGTCTTTCATATATTCGTTCCATTTTGCAACGACGGGGCTTTCCGCCTGCGTTTTGCCCGCATAAGCGATGCCTTTCGCGCATTCGTAATACCCAAACAGCTCGTTACCGCAAAGCCAAATGGAATAATTCTCAATTCCCGCTTGCTTTAACACTTCCACAAGCTCGTCCCAAATTTCGTTGTGTCTGCGTACGTATTCTTCCTTTTTTCCGTCCTTTAAAATTGCTTTCCAAGCGTATTTTTCCATATCTAATCCCCCTTTACACTTCAATCACTTTGGTGTTTGCCATATCCGCAAGGCGAATCAGCTGGTTGCTCGCCGCCGATTCGTGGAAAGTAGCCGATACGTTTTTCATAATGACCGTCAAAGGCTCTTTCTCGTCCGCAACCGCAACAGCCGCTTCCTTTAAGTCGGTAAAGCGGACGTTTTCCAAGGTCAAAGTTCCCCAATGCGTGCCGCATTGCAAAGGATTCCTATCCGCCATATAGAAGAACAAGCCTTTTATATTGTCAAATACGCAATTTTTAAAATGGATATCCGACGGAGCGTAGGGATAATTTTGGCTGGCGAAATATTCCACGAGCCACAAGGTATTGTGTCTGCCCTGTTCGCGCGGCAATTCGTCGTTTTTGCCCTTCACGACCGTCATACGGTGGGGATAATAGCCAGGTCCGTACGCATAGCAGTCTTCTACGCGAATATTCACCCCGCCTATACGGAATAAATTGCACGAAGTATTTAAAACGCAATGTTTTACAGACAAATCCTTGACGTTGATACCCGCGATACAATCGTCCCCCGTCTTAAAAAGGCAATCTTCGATGACGGCGTTTTCCGTACAGTGCAAATGAATACCGTCCGAACCGCCCAAGCAGGTTACGCGGCGCATTTGCAGGTTGCGGCAATGATTGGCTTCGTGCAAAAAATTCCCGCTATGCTGCGCGGTATAGCCTTCAAACAGCACGTTTTCGCAACAGCTTAAAAAGATAACGTGCGGACCGCGATAATTTTCTTCCCCGTTGGGGTCGTAGCAATTTCTGCCGTCGATAATCGAACCGGGCTCGCCGATAATCGAGATATTTTTCTCTCCGTACGCCGTAATCATCGCGCGGCGATAGGTATCCCACGTCTTTCCGTAATATTGCGTAATCAACTCCATATCCGAGCGCATTTCCATATTTTTGGGAATATCGAAGATTTCGTAATCGTCGCAATTCTCGCTGCCGTATAATTCCGCGCCGCTTTGCAAATATAAAGTGGTATTCGACCACATTCTAATCGCGGCAAAGTAAAACTTGCCCTTGGGGACAACCACCACGCCGCCCTTTTCCTTGCAAAGGTCGAAAACCGCTTGCAGTTCCTTGGTTTGCAGGCTTAAATCATTCGCTTTTACTCCGTAATCGGTAATACAATATCTTTCCATCGCGTTTCCCTTTTTACGCTTAAAATTTTAAGCGTTTGACTGTTTACTTGATATTATTATACCACGCGTTTTTCTTTTTTTCAAGCCTATTGCATATATTCATAACCAAATATTTACAAAAGGGATAGGCATTTGCCTATCCCTTTTGTTTGGAGTTGTTGATGATATAAAAGCTTTATCCTTTTAATGTTGGCTCAATATGGCTTATTTCACCTTTTTTCTCTTTAAAATCATCCATACGATTGCGATGGCAAGGTTGCCTGCAACGCCTACGCCGCCGAGTACGGTGGGAAGAATGTCCCCTTTCTTCGCTTCTTCACGCGCGTCCTTAATACCTTGGCTGTTCGCGCGGATAAGCGTCTTCAAGTTCTTTTCCAAGGCTTCTCTTGCTTCTTCCGCTTCCGTTGCCAACGCTTCGTCGTTTTCCTTTGCAACCTTTTCCGCCAAATCGATAGCCGCGTTTACTTCTTCAATCGCCGCCGCCAAGTCCGCCGCCAAAGCTTCGTCGCCCGATTCGATGATTGCGTTTAACGCTTCCACAGCCGCGTCAAGGTTGTCTTGCACCGCGTCGATTGCCTTCGCCAAAACTTCTTGCGCCGCCGCAAGCTGTTCTTCAAGACCTGCTTTGAGCTCGTCGTTCGCTTGCGCCGCTACTTCTTCCGCCAAATCGATAACCGCGTTCAACGTTTTTACTTCTTCCGTAATTCTATTGTCGAGCTTCTTATCCCCCGCGTCGATTACGTCGTTGAAGTATGCGATTGCTTGTTCCAGATAGTTTCCCACCGCGTTGATAGCGTCCGTCAAAGCCGCTTCTGCCGCCGCAAGCTGCCCTTCAAGGTTTGCCTGCAAATCGTCGT
>JBGVRC010000067.1:0-14822 GCA_045128055.1 Candidatus Scatosoma sp.
AAATGCGTAGCGTATCCAACATCGTGCAATGCGGTGGTACGAAGTTAAGAACGGCAAGATGTTTGGAAATGTTGACAGAAGAAGGGCAAGCGCAAGCGGTAAAAACCCTTGAAAAGCACGGTATTGAAGGCTTAGTTGTAATCGGCGGCGACGGTTCTTTCCGCGGCGCGAAGGTATTAACGGAAAAATTCGGCGTTCCTACGATTGGTATTCCTGGTACGATTGACAACGACTTGGAATATACCGATTATACGCTTGGTTTTGATACGGCGGTAAATACCTGTTTGGATATTATCAACAAGCTTCGTGACACGATGACTTCGCACGAACGCGTGTCCGTTGTGGAAGTAATGGGTAGACATTGCGGGGACATCGCATTGTACAGCGGTATTGCTTCGGGTGCGGAAATCATCGTCGTGCCCGAAATTGAATTTAATATAGAAGAAATTATCGCAAGTATTAACCGTTCTCGCGCGCATGGCAAACATTCGAATATTATCGTAATCGCCGAAGGCGTTATGAGTGCGGAAGAGTTTGCAAAGCGCGTACAGGCAGGCACGGAATATTCCGTACGTCCTACTTGTATCGGTCACGTGCAACGCGGCGGTTCGCCTTCTATGATGGACAGAATGTTGGCTGCGCAGTTTGGTAATAAAGCAGTTCGTTTGTTGAAGGACGGTATAGGCAATAGAGTGGTAGGTATCCGCGATAACAAAATTATCGATATGGATATTATCGAAGCTGTTTCTATGAAAAAGACGTTTAATCACGAATTGTATGAAACGCTGCAAATGATTTCTATGTAAAAAGTTCATAAGTAAAAGTAAGACCGCGAAAAAAATGCGGTCTTTTTTACGGGAAATATAAATCAAATAAAAAGTTGATTTTAAGATTGACAATCGCCGTTTTGGGTTACATATAGTATAGAAAGATATTTGTGACGCTTGGCGTATAGGGTAAGGGAAAAATGATTTTAACAGTTTGTATGAGTCCGTGTACGGACGTAACCATTGAGTTGGATTCTTTGAACTTGGGAAGAACCAACGTAGTAAAGAGTAAAAAAGTCTCGTTTGGCGGAAAGGCTTTAAACGTAGCCATCGGCGTGGCGCGCTTGGGGGAAAAGGCGCACGTGACGGGTTTGATGTATAATGAAAACGGGCATTTATTTGAAAATGCTTTATATCAGGAGAAGGTTGGATATACCTTTACCTGGAATCCGGGAAGAGCAAGAGAAAATTATAAATTTATAGACAGCCGCGCAATGCTCACCGAAGTCAACGACGTCGGCGGTGAAATTTCCGAAGAAAAAGCGCAAGAAGTAATTGATTTGGTGCGCTCTTTATCGCAAAACAGCCGTGTAACCGTGCTTTCAGGCGGTTTGCCGAAAGGATTAAAGGCGGAATATTACGGGCGCTTGGCGCAAGCCGTGCATAAAGACTCGTTGAAGATTGTAGACGCTACGGGGCAACGTATTTTTTCGTCTTTAAATACGAGCGTGGATTTGGTTAAACCGAACTTGGAAGAACTGGAAAATGCGTTGGGCAGGTCCTTGGAAGATAGGGCGGATATGCTTGCAGGGTGCTACGAGCTGTTGGATAGGGGCGCGAAACGCGTTTTGCTTTCGCTTGGTAAAAAAGGTGCGATTATTACGGACGGAACGAATAATTATTTTTGTAAGAGTATCAACATTGCGATGAATTCTACGGTTGGCGCGGGTGACGGAATGGTTGCGGCTGCGGCGATTGCTTTGAAAAACGGCGGTTCTATTACCGATATTTTACGCGCAGGCGTAGCGGCGGGGACGGCAACCGTTATGTCGGTTGGTACGGTTTCGTTTACTAAGGAAAAGTACGAAGAAGTATTTTCTACTTTGCAGGTTGAAAAAATTTAATTTAAAAACTTTGGAAATAAGTCATTTTTCCAAAGTTTTTTCATATACTATATTATACTTAAATATTTGCTTGCGATATATGAAAAATATAGGCGAAAGGCGTCGTGTTTTTAAGAGCAAACGCAGTCGGAAAAGGCTTTGTTTGGAAAGATAGGCGAATGGTTTAAGGAAAAAAGTTGGCTACGCTTTGCAACGTGCGTTGCAAAGACGAAAAGCCGATGATTATGACGCGTATAAGGCCGCGGCGTTTGGCCGCGGTTTTTATCTTTAAAATTGTATGGAAAAATCCTTGAAATTTATTTAAAAATCAGTTATAATATAGAAATAAATTATACAAAGGATAAACTTGAAAAATATGACTTTACAAGAGAAACAAAATGTTTTTGACAAAATTAAGTGGTATGATAGTATTCGGGCGGGCGAAGATACTTGCGGGAAGTACGATTTTTGCGTAAGATGCCGTAAAATGGACGAATATCCTTGCGCCCGAGCGGCGGAGCGTTTGGACAGGGGTTTCGTACGTATAGCTGTCGTTCGCTGTCGATACGTATAAGGAGAGATATGAAAAAATCCGAAAAGATAGTTGCGGCAATTCTAACAATGGTGATGGGAATTTTACTCATTATTATGAAAGATAATTTTATCGGCGTACTGATGTCGGTAATCGGGCTGGGACTCATTGTTTTCGGGGTGGTTGACATAGTGGAAGACGCGATTCCGCCCGCGGTAATAAAAATTGTGGGGGGAGCGTTGACGATTATTTGCGGTTGGTGGGTAATCGAAGCGGTGCTTTACGTGCTTGCGGCGGTTTTGCTCATTTGCGGGATTTTGCTTTTGTATGATAAAATCAAGCAAAAAGTTTATTGCAAAACTTTGCTGTATGCCGTTTGCGAATACGCGACGTCTGTGGTTTGTATTTTAATAGGGGCGTTATTGCTATTCCATCGTAGTCTTACGCTTAATTTTATTTTCGTACTATCGGGGATTTTGGCTTTGATAGTGGGGGCAATTTTACTTTATAAAGTTTGTTTGCAGGAAGACTGAAATGCTTTCGTTTTTTGACCTTACCTATGGTAAGGTTTTATTTTTTTGTCAAAAAAGGTCTATTTTTATTGAAAAAGATAAAAATTTATCGATTTAACGATTAAAAATTACAATATAAACCCGTCAAGTATTTGAGATTAGGTAAAAATTATGCTATAATATAATAGTCAAAATGCGCATAGTGCGCTCTATGGTTAGAAGAAATAAATTTATGGAGATAACATTATGAAAAACAAAGTTACTATCATCGGTGCTGGTTCGGTAGGCGCAACAGTTGCGTACACCTTGGTTGCGACGGGTTCGGTTGCGGAAATCGTTTTGATTGATGTAAACGAAGCGAAGGCAAAAGGGGAAGCAATGGATATTTTACAGGCTACGCCTTATCTTCATCCCGTAAAGATTTACTGTGGTACGTATGAAGACGCGGCTGGTTCGGATATCGTAATCGTTACGTCTGGCGTAGGCAGAAAGCCCGGTCAATCTCGTATCGACCTTACGCAAACGAACGTAAACATTTTGAAGACGATCGCTCCCCAAATTGTAAAATACGTTCCCGATGCATTGTATCTTTTTGTTGCAAACCCCGTAGACGTACTTACCTACGTTTTCCAAAAGATTACGGGCGTACCCAAGAATCGCGTTATCGGTACGGGTACGACGCTTGACAGCATTCGTTTGAGAACACGCCTTTCCGAATTGTATTCGGTAAACCAAAAACAAGTACACGCGTACGTACTTGGCGAACACGGCGATTCTTCTTTCGTTGCTTGGTCTACGGCTGATATTTCCGGCGTGCCTTTGGACGAATATGAAAACACGCTTACGGATAAGAGCGTATTGACGGTAAGTCCTTACTCGAAAGAAGAAGTAGAACAATATGTTAAGAAGTCGGGCGGTCAAATCATCGCAGGTAAAGGCGCAACCTTCTATGGTATCGCTGCAAGCGTAACGCAAATCGTAAACAGCATCTATTCCAGCGCGTATACGATTTTGCCCGTATCCACCGTTTTGGATGGCGAGTACGGCATTTCCGACGTAGCCCTTTCCACGCTTTGCGCAATTGGTAAAGACGGCATTGTTACTACGTTGACCCCGAAGCTTTCCGACGACGAAATGGAAAAAATGCACAACAGCGCGAAGGTTTTGAAAGACGTTATCGCGCAAATCGAAATCTAAAAAACGGAGAAATAATATGGAATATCGTATCGAAAAAGACACGATGGGGGAAATGCAAGTCCCCGCGGATAGATATTGGGCTGCTCAAACGCAAAGAAGCTTTCAAAATTTCCGTATCGGCACGGAAGTTATGCCCCGCGAAATTACGCATGCGTTTGGTATTTTGAAAAAAGCGGTGGCGCTCGCCAACTGCAAGCTTGGTAAGCTTTCCGAAGAAAAGAAAGACGCGATTTGCGCGGCTTGTGACGAAGTCATTTCAGGCGAGCTTAACGGTCATTTCCCGCTAGTCGTATGGCAAACGGGCAGCGGCACGCAATCGAATATGAACGCAAACGAAGTTATTGCAAACCGCGGCAACGAAATTGCAGGCAAAAAATTGCTTCACCCTAACGATGATATTAATAAGAGCCAAAGCTCCAACGATACGTTCCCTACGGCGATGCACATCGCGGCTGTTGTGGCGATTGAAGACAAGCTCTTCCCCGCAATGGATACGTTGCTTGCAACGTTAAAACGTTTGGAAGCGGAAAACGAAGGGATTGTAAAGAGCGGCAGAACGCATTTGCAGGATGCAGTTCCCATCGCATTCTCGCAAGAAATCAGCGGTTGGACGAATATGATTGAAAAAGCGAAAGCGCAACTTACGCTTGCTTTGCCAGGGTTAAAAGAACTTGCGCTCGGCGGCACGGCTGTTGGTACGGGCTTGAACGCGCCCAAGGGCTTTGCGGAAGAAGTAGCGGCGCAGGTAAGCGCTTTGACGGGCAAAGCGTTCGTTACGGCGGCGAATAAATACCACGCATTGACGGCGAAAGACGAGCTCGTGTTTGCGCACGGCGCCTTGAAGGCGCTTGCTTGCAACTTAATGAAGATTGCAAATGACGTACGCTGGCTGGCAAGTGGTCCGCGTGACGGCTTGGGGGAAATTTTTATCCCTGAAAACGAACCTGGTTCGTCGATTATGCCCGGCAAGGTTAATCCTACGCAATGCGAATCGATGACGATGGTTGCCGTACAAGTTATGGCAAACGACGTTGCGGTTGGCGTAGGCGCTTCGCAAGGTAATTTCGAACTTAACGTGTTTATGCCCGTTATTATTTACAATTTCTTGCAATCGGTACGCTTGCTTGCGGACGGAATCACTTCGTTTGAAGCAAACTGCGTTACGGGTATTAAAGCAAATAAGGAAAAAATGCACCACAACCTTTACAACTCCTTGATGTTGGTTACGGCGCTCAATCCTTACATTGGCTATGAAAACGCAGCGAAGACGGCGAAAAAGGCTTATAAGGAAAACATTTCCTTGAAAGAAGCGTGCGTTGCGCTCGGCTTCTTGACGGCGGAAAAATTTGACGAAGTGTTCCGCCCCGAAGAAATGGCATATCCCCAAAAATAAGAAGAAAATTTGATAAAGGTAGCGTAAAACTATGAAAATCAGTTATTATCCTGGCTGTACGCTTAGGACAAAAGCAAAGCATTTGGACGACACCGCCCGTCTTTGCGCAAAGGCCTTAGGCGTAGAAATGGAAGAAGTGGAAAATTGGCAGTGTTGCGGCGCCGTATATAAAATGGGTACGGACGAAATCGCAACCAAGCTGTCGGCAATCCGCGCGCTTGACTACGCTAAGCATAACGGTGGAAAATTGTTGACGCTTTGCTCGGCTTGTCACAACGTAATCAAACGTGCCAACGAAGATATGAAGACAAACGAAGATATTTGTTTTAGAGCGAACAACTATCTGAAATTGGCAGAGCCGTATAAAGGCGAAACGCAGGTTTTGCATTATTTAGAGTTGTTGAAAAACGAAATCGGTTTTGACAACATCAAAAAAGCGGTGGTCAACCCCATCAATCGCAAAATCGGCGCGTATTACGGCTGCTTATTGCTTCGTCCCAGCGGCGTTATGGCGTTTGACAATCCCGAAAATCCGACGATTATCGAAGATTTTATTCGCGCAATCGGCGGTACGCCCGTCGTGTATCCTTTCCGCAACGAATGTTGCGGCGCGTACGTAGCGTTGAAAAATGAAAATTTACCCAAAGAAAGAAGCAAAAAAGTGCTTGCGAGCGCAAAAGAAAAGGGAGCGGAAGAAGTAATTACGGCTTGCCCGCTTTGCTTGTATAACTTGCAGGTAAACGGCGGAGATATTCTTCCTGTAAAATACTTCACCGAATTGCTTGCGGAAGCGTTGGGGGTGAAAGCATGACAAAGACGGAACGTATAGAAAATTTAAACCGTTTAAGCGGCACGGACGTAAGAAAGTGTATGAAATGCGGCAAATGCTCGGGTAGATGTCCCGCTTTCAAAGATATGGATATCAAGCCCCATCAGTTCGTTTCTATGCTTGGTAAGGGTAAGATTGACGAGCTTTTGGAATGCGACGCGATTTGGAACTGCCTTTCCTGTATGGCTTGCGTGGAGCGTTGCCCCCGTGGCGTAGCGCCTGCGGCGGTCGTGGAAGCGGTACGTGAAACGGTGATTCGTATGCAAGGCAACAACGGTATCAAGGCAGAAGAAATCCCGCCCATCGTAGACGAATTGATTCCCCAACAGCTCTTGGTCTGCGCATATAGAAAGTATAATAGGTAACTCCCCGAATTTTATATTCGGATATGAACGAAATTTCAAATAAAGAGAGTAAAAAAGATGCAAAGAATAGGTGTTTTTATTTGTTGGTGCGGTAGTAACATTGCGGCAACGGTAGACGTAGAAAAAGTTGCGGAAGTCATTAAAGGTGAACCCGGCGTTGTATTTTCTACCAATTACCAATATATGTGCTCCGAAAACGGTCAGCAGCTTATTAAGCAAGCGATTAAAGAACATAACTTGACGGGTATTGTCGTAGGCGCTTGCTCTCCCAGAATGCACGAAGCAACCTTCCGTAAGGCTGCCGAAGAAGCTGGGCTTAACCCTTATATGGTAGAAATTGCTAACATTCGCGAACATTGTTCGTGGATTCACAAGGATATGGAAGAAGCTACGGAAAAAGCGGTTATCCTTGTTCGTACGGCGATTGCCAAAGTAAAGCTTAACGCGCCTTTAAAAGCAGGGGAAAGCCCTGTTGTAAAACGCGCGCTTGTAATCGGTGGCGGTATTGCAGGTATCCAAGCCGCGCTTGACATCGCGGAAGCTGGCTTTGAAGTAGATATCGTGGAAAAGAACGCAACGATTGGCGGCAGAATGGCGCAAATCGATAAAACTTTTCCCACACTCGACTGCTCGGCTTGTATTTTGACGCCGAAGATGGTGGATTGCGCGCAACACGAAAAAATTGATATTTTGACGTATTCCGAAGTGGAAGAAGTAAAAGGCTTCGTTGGTAATTTCAGCGTTAAAATCCGTCGCAAGGCAAGATACGTTGACGAAACGAAGTGTACGGGTTGTAAGATTTGTATGGAAAAATGTCCTTCCAAGAAGGGCTTGAACGAGTTTAATATGAACTTGAATACTCGTCCTGCAATCTATATTCCGTTCGCGCAAGCAATCCCTAACGTAGCGGTAATCGACCCCGTACAATGTATCAAAATGAAGACGGGCAAATGCGGTATTTGTCAAAAATTCTGCGGCGTTGGCGCTATTGATTACGAACAAAAAGATAGCTTTGTAGAACGTCAATACGGCGCGATTGTCGTTGCTACGGGCTTCAAACCCATCAACCTTGACGCGTTCAACGAATACGGCTATAATGATAATAAAGACGTGATTACGTCGCTTGAACTTGAAAGATTGATGAACGCAGCTGGTCCTACCAACGGCGTATTGCTCCGTCCTTCCGATGGGGAACACCCGAAGGTAATCACCTTTATTCAATGCGTTGGCTCGCGTGATACCAGCGGTTGCGGTAAGCCTTACTGTTCGAAGATTTGCTGTATGTACACGGCAAAGCACGCAATGCTTATTCGTGAAAAATATCCCGATACCGAAGTGCATATCTTCTATATCGACGTTCGTACGCCCGGTAAAAACTACGACGAATTCTTCCGTCGCGCGGTTGAACAATACGGCGTAGATTATATCAAGGGTATGGTTGGCAAGGTATACAACGAAAACGGCAAGTTGATGGTTCAAGGTTCTAACTTGATTGATAACGAACAAATCACGATTGAATCCGATCTCGTTGTTTTGGCTGCGGCAATCGAACCCGAACCTTCCGTAAGAAAGGTCGCAACCCTTTTGACGGCAAGCATCGACACCAACAATTTCTTGACGGAATCCCATGCGAAGCTTCGTCCCGTAGAAAGCCCTACGGCAGGCGTATACTTGGCGGGCGTATGCCAAGGGCCGAAGGATATTCCCGAAACCGTTTCGCAGGCTTCCGCTTGCGCGGCAAAAGTAATCGGGCTTTTGGTAAAAGATAAATTAAAGACCAATCCTTGCGTTGCTACGCCTGACGAAATGATGTGTAACGGTTGTAGTCAATGCGCAAACGTATGCGCGTACGGCGCGATTACGTACGTGGATAAAGAATTCCGTCTTGGCGGTGGTAAAACGGAAATCCGCCGCGTAGCAAACGTAAACCCTGCGGTATGTCAAGGTTGCGGCGCTTGTACGGTAACTTGTCCTTCCGGGGCTATGGACCTTAAAGGGTTCAGCTCCAAGCAGCTTATGTCGGAGGTAGAAGCAATATGCAAGATGTAACTCAAAACAAAGAATTTACCCCCAACATCGTAGCTTTTTGCTGCAACTGGTGTTCGTATGCGGGCGCTGACCTTGCTGGTTCCAGCCGTTTGTCCTATCCCGCAAACGTAAAAATTATCCGTGTGCCTTGTTCTTGTCGTGTAAACCCGAGCTTTATTTTAAAAGCTTTCCAACAAGGCGCTGACGGCGTTATTATCTGCGGTTGCCACCCTGGCGATTGCCACTACGTAACGGGTAACTATTATACGAGAAGAAGAATTGCGCTTTTGTACAGCTTCCTTAATTATATGGGTATTGAAAAAGACCGTACCCGTATCGAATGGGTTTCGGCGGCTGAAGGCGCGAAATTCTCGGCTGTAATGAACGATTTTGTAAAACAAGTAACCGAACTCGGCGAGAATAAACGTCTTACCGACCTTCGCGTAAAGGAGGGTGAATAATATGAAAGACGTTGCGTTAAAAATGCTCGAACGCGCGAAAGAATTGCTTGAAAGCGGTGAAGTTGCGCGCGTAATCGGTTGGAAGAAAGGGGATTTTTGTCACGACCCCGCGCCTGCGTCCTTTGAAACGGTGGAAGAATTAAAAGATTTTACCTACGATTGGTTCTGCGGCGCAAACCTTTCCAAATATCTCATTCAAATGAGCAAAAAGGAAGGCAAAACGGCTGTTTTCTTAAAGCCTTGCGATACGTACAGCTTTAACCAGCTTGTAAAAGAATACCGCATCAAACGCGAAAACGTATACGTGATTGCGGTGGAATGTCGCGGTAAGCTTGACATTGAAAAAATCAAGGCAAACGGTATTTCTTTTGTGACGGGCGTAGAAGTGGTTGAAAAGGACGTAAAAGTACTTTCTCCTATGGGAGAAACGGTGCTTAATAAGCCTGACGTCGTTTTGACGAAGTGCTCCGTTTGCGATAAGGAACACCAAGTAAAAGACGAAGAAATTATCCTTCACGAACGCGTAAAGAGAGAAGTAAACCGCTTCGAAGAAGTAGAAAAGTTGGAAGCGATGACGGAAGACGAAAGATTTGCGTTTTGGAGAGAACAGCTTTCCAAGTGTATTCGTTGCAACGCTTGTAGAAACGTATGTCCCGCTTGTTCTTGCGTAAAGTGCGTATTCGACAATCCCGCGTCGGGTATTGCGGCAAAAGCAAACGACGATAAGTTTGAAGAACAGCTTTTCCATATCATTCGTGCTTACCACGTAGCAGGCCGTTGTACCGACTGCGGTGAATGTTCGCGCGTTTGCCCGCAAAATATCCCTTTGCATCTTTTGAATAGAAAGTTTATCAAGGATATCGATAATTTCTACGGCGAATATCAAGCAGGTGAAACTGCGGAAGGCAAAACGCCACTCACTTCGTACACCGAAGGCGACCTTGAAGCAGGCGACGTGTTTAAGGGGGAAGGTAAATAATGTTAAAAATTGCTAAACAAAGATTAAACGACTTGTACGCAAAAATAAATGAAACGATGGGTCTGTTTATTCCCATCAAGCGCGCAGGCGAAGTAAATTACGCTGTTTGGTCGGAAGGGAAGGAAGTTTCTCTTGAAACCTTAAAAACGGTAAAATCTCCCAAAAACGCATTCTTCCCGCAAACGGAAAATATGATGAAGTTTAAGACGGACGGCAAAAACATCGAAGTTATTGACGTTCGCGAAGCGTTAAACGAAAAAATCGAAAACAGACCTTTCGTTATGTTCGGCGTAAAGGCTTGCGATTACAAAGCAATCGAAGTATTAGACAAGGTATTCCTTGCGGACCCCGTTGATACCTATTATCAGATGAGAAGAAACGCAATGACGATTGTTACGCTTGCTTGTTCCAAGCCCGAAGAAAGCTGTTTCTGCAACGCATTCGGTATCGAAGCAACCGCGCCTATGGGTGACGTTACGACGTGGATGGACGAAGAAAACTTGTATTGGCAAGCCAACACCGAAAAGGGCGAAGCTTTGACGGCGCTCGTACAAGAATTGCTTTGCGATGGCGGTGAAAACGAAGTAAAAGCGCAGCAAGAAGCAACGCAAGCGATTATGGCGCAGTTGCCTTTTGCAAATCTTGATTTGTCCAGATTTAAGCCCGAAAACCTTAACGACTTGTTCAATGATCCCGCTTGGGAAGAAATGAGCGAAGCTTGTCTTGGTTGCGGTACGTGTACGTTTGTATGTCCTACCTGTCAATGCTTTGACATTCGCGATATAAAAACAAACGAAGGCGTGCTTCGTTATCGTTGCTGGGATTCTTGTATGTATTCCGATTTCACGCTTATGGCGCACGGGAACAGCCGTACGACGCAAATGCAAAGATTCCGTCAAAGATTTATGCATAAGCTTGTGTATTATCCTTCGCAAAACGACGGATTGTATTCCTGCGTAGGCTGCGGTCGCTGTGTAAACAAATGCCCGCAACGCTTGAATATCGTGAAAGTAATTAAAACGTTGGGGGGTAAAAACAATGATTGAAGAAACTCTCATTCCTAAAGTTGGTGTTGTAACGGATATTCGTAAAGATACGCCTGACGTAAAAACCTTCCGCGTAGTGGGCACGGACGGCAAAAAGCTTTTTAAGCATATGCCTGGTCAATGCGCAATGGTGTCCATTCCTGGCGTTGGCGAATGTATGTTCTCGATTACGTCTTCGCCTACGAATGAAGAATATATGGAATTTTCCATTAAAAAGTGCGGTTGCGTAACGGAAGTTATCCACGCGCTTGAAGTGGGCTCACAAATCACCGTTCGCGGACCTTACGGTAAAAACTTCCCCGTAGAAGAAGATTTCAAGGGCAAGGATTTGCTTTTCATCGCAGGCGGTATCGGTCTTGCTCCTTTGCGCAGCGTAATCAATTACGTTCGCCATTATCGCGAAAATTACGGCAAAGTTGTCATCGTATACGGCGCGAGAAGTAAAGACGACCTTGTAGATATTGAAGAAATCCAAACGGAATGGGTCAACGAACCGAATATGGAAGTATATTTGACCATTGACAGACCCCAAGACGGCTGGGATGGACACGTTGGCTTTGTTCCCGCATACGTAAAAGAATTAGGGCTTGACCCGAATATGACGGCAGTACTTTGCGGCCCGCCTATCATGATTAAATTTACGTTGGCTGGACTTTTGGAACTTGGTTTTGAGAAATCCCGCGTATATACGACGTTAGAACTTCGTATGAAATGCGGCGTAGGAAAATGCGGTAGATGTAACGTTGGCGACAAGTTTGTTTGCAAAGACGGCCCCGTATTCCGTATGACGGAGCTTGACGAGCTTCCCGATGAATATTAAGGAGAGATAATTACAATGGAAAATATGGTAAACGTATATCTTTTCGGTAAACGCTATCAAGTTCCGGAAAGTTTAACGATTATGAAAGCAATGGAATACGCAGGGTATCAACTTGTTCGCGGGTGCGGTTGCAGAAACGGTTTCTGCGGCGCTTGCGCTACGATTTATCGTATCCACGGTCAACAAGAGCTTAAATCCTGCCTTGCTTGTCAGCAACAAGTAGAAGAAGGTATGTACGTAGCAACGCTTCCTTTCTTCCCGCTTGTAAAACAGGTTTATGACATCAATCAAATTAAACCTACGCAGCAAATTATGATGCAGCTCTATCCCGAAATTTATTCGTGTATCGGCTGCAATGCTTGTACCAAAGCTTGTACGCAAGAACTTAACGTTATGCAATATATCGCATACGCGCAACGCGGCGAATATGAAAAAGCGGCGGAAGAAAGCTTTGACTGTGTAATGTGCGGCGTATGTTCTTCCCGTTGTCCCGCAGGTATTTCGCATCCCCAGGTTGCGTTGCTTACCAGAAGATTGACGGGTAAATATCTTGCGCCCGAAACGCAACACCTTATCGACCGCGTAGCGGAAATTGATAGGGGCGATTGCAAAGCGGCGTTGGAAGCAATTATGAACACGCCTTTGGAAGAACAAAAACATCTCTACAACAATAGAGAAATCGAAAAATAAGGAGAAGCGTAATGTATCATTATTCTCAAGAACAACTTGAATCTATGAAGAAAGTGGAAGCAAGCCGCGCTTCTCGTATTGAAAAATTGCACGCTCGTATGACGGCTGACGAAAAGGACGCTGTTTTGGCGCAATTCCATCCCGACTATATCACTTCTGCGTATGAAGAATTGAAAGTTGGGAAGAATAAAGGCGGTAAGGTTTTGCACGAGCTTGCTGATTTGTTGCAAGGTCATTCCCGTATTAAAGACGTGAAAATCGATTTGAGCAAAATCGATTACGACGTAGACGTGCTTGTTATCGGTGGCGGCGGCGCAGGTTCTTCTGCGGCAATCGAAGCGCACGAACGCGGCGCAAAGGTTATGATTGCAACCAAGCTTCGTCTTGGCGATGCGAACACGGCAATGGCGGAAGGCGGTATTCAAGCCGCTGACAAACCCAACGACAGCCCTGCGACCCATTATTTGGACGCGCTTGGCGGCGGTCACTTTATGAACAAACCCGAACTTTTGTATAAGCTTGTAAACGAAGCTCCCGAAGCAATTTTGTGGCTTAACAAGCTCGGCGTTATGTTCGATAAGGAAGAAGACGGCACGATGGTCACCACGCACGGTGGCGGTACTTCCAGAAAACGTATGCACGCTTGCCGCGACTATTCCGGTTCGGAAATTATGAGAACGCTTCGTGACGAAGTATTCAACCGTCAAATTACGGTCGTTGACTTTACGGCTGCTATCGAACTCATCAAAGATACCGATGGCAAAGTTGCTGGTGCGGTGCTTATGAATATGGAAACGAAGGAAATTTTGATTGCCCGTGCAAAGACGGTTGTTATTGCAACGGGTGGCGCAGGTAGATTGCATTATCAAGGCTTCCCTACGTCCAACCACTACGGTGCAACGGCTGACGGTTTGGTTCTTGCATATAGAGCAGGCGCGAAATTGCTCTATCCCGAAACCTTGCAATACCATCCCACGGGCGCAGCTGAACCTACGCAAATCTACGGGGCGCTTGTAACCGAAAAAGTACGTTCGCTTGGTGCACAACTTGTTAATAAAGACGGCGAAGCGTTTGTGTATTCCTTGGAAACGCGTGACGTTACGGCTTCGTCGATTATTCGTGAATGCAAAGAACGTAAAAACGGTATCAAGACGACGGATGGTGAAGGTGTTTGGTTGGATACGCCGCTTATCGACATCTTGAACGGCGAAGGCACGATTGAAAAACGTATTCCTGCAATGCTTCGTATGTTCGGTAAATATGGTATCGACATTAGAAAAGAACCTATTTTGATTTATCCTACGTTGCATTATCAAAACGGCGGTATTGACATCGGCGCAAACGGTATGACGTGTATTGAAAACTTGTACGTTGCCGGCGAAGCGGTTGGTGGTATCCATGGTACGAACCGTTTGATGGGTAACTCCTTGCTTGACATTATCGTATTCGGTAGAAACGCAGGTCAACAAGCAGGTGAAAAGTGGAAGAGTGTTGAACTCAAAGAATTGACACTTTCTCACGTAGATGCATTCGAGAAAGAGCTTGAAGAAGCAGGTATTTCTTCGGAAGTATGCTCTCCTAAACTTCTTCCCGATTATAGAAGACAAGCAAACTGATAAAGGGAAAAAGAGATAATAAAGGACAAAACGCACGAGGTACGCTTTGTGCGTTTTCGTCCGTAAGAAGAAGGAGAAATAAATAAATGGAGAATTCTAAAAAGAAAAACTTGAAATGGCTTTGGGTTACGCTTGCGCTCGTAGCTGTCGTAGCGGTTGGCGTTTGGTGCGCTATTAACGCTATAAATAATCCTAAAATTAACATCAATCCTGATACGAAAGAAGAAACTGTGGTTGAAACAGCAAAGAATGTCTTTAATTTTGGTACAACTTTCGCATTGTTTACAATTTCTTTTGTTGTTCTTGGATTGGGCTATTTGCTTGGTGGTATCAATATAAAAGGCATTACTTTGGGTACGGCTGGCGTATTCCTTGTTGCTATTTTGGTTGGTTACCTTTGTACGCTTATTCCTGAAACAGGGCTTTTTTCTGCCTTTCATTTGTATGAACCCATTAAAGATAAAGTGACAGGGAAATACTTTGA
>JBGVRC010000068.1:0-2349 GCA_045128055.1 Candidatus Scatosoma sp.
CCGTGGCAGCATCTTTGTCGGCGGCAATGTAGCTGCATACAACGGTTTTTTGCGTGTAAAAAAAAGTAGCTGACGCAGCGGCGATAAATCTTGACGATGAAACCGAAACAGAATCAGAGGAAACACAGGAATGATTACAGAATCATTGACGCAAGCAATAAAACTTCGCTTACGCAAAACTAAAGCGGATGCGCTTGACGATGATATTATGCAGCTCGCGGCGGTCGCGGAAGCTGACCTAAAACGAATTGGCGTAGCGGACAAGTATCTGATCGGCTGCGCCGATCCGCTTCTGCGCGAAGCTATTATCACCTATGTAAATGCGAATTACGGCAGTAATCCCGACATGGAGAAATTAATGATTTCTTACGATATGCTGCTGACGAAAATTAAAGGAGGTCGGTACCGTGAATGATGTCGGTGTAGTGACGCTTATCTGCAAAGTGGATGAATCCACGGAAGAGCGGCAGGAGGTATTTGCGAAAATTGAAAGTGTGTCCCAAAGCGAATTTTTCTCGGCGGCACAGACAGGCTACAAGTCCGAATTTAAGGTTACGATTTGGCGAAGCGACTACGAAGAACAGCCGTTTGTTGAAATTAATGAGCGGCGTTATAGCGTTTATCGCCGTTTCATGCGCTCCGACGAAAAAGTTGAACTGTATCTTACAAGTAAAGTCGGTGTGTGATTATGGGAATTAGCATAGAACAGCTATCCGATACGATCGTGCAGGGACTTGCGGCATACACTCAGGAGATTGCAGAAGAAGTAAAAGAAGCGGTTGACGAAACCGCCGAAGAACTTTTAGGCAATATCAAAGCGGCTGCGCCCAAACGCACGGGGCAATATCGTAAAAACATGAAATTAAAAACCGCTCACGAAAGCAGCTACGAAAAGCGCGTGGTTTGGTACGTCAAAGGTCCTTATTATCGGCTTACAGACCTTTTAGAGCGCGGTCATGCGAAGCGCAACGGTGGGCGTACAAAGGCATATCCTCACATCGCTCCGAACGAAGAAAAAGCGAAAAAAGCGTTTGAATCGCGTGTGGAGGAAATTATAAAAAATGCAAGCAAGTGAATATATCAAAGAGCGGTTGCAGGCGGTCGGATTACCGCTTGCATATAAGCAGTTTATACCCTACAAAATCACGCCCGTTCCGTCCCCTCCCTATCTGATTTATTTCGTTGAGAATGAAAGCGGACGCGGTGCGGACGGACGAAACTTTTACAAGCAACTTCACTTTGTTGTAGAGTTTTACACCGTAAAAAAAGATGTAGAACTCGAAAGCAAAGTAGAGGACGCAATCAGCGAATTTGAATTCGAGAAATACGAAGATTATCTTGGCGATGAATCTATGTGGTTTATTTCTTATGAATTCGATGTATACGAAAAGATAAAAAGGATGTGACATCTTGGAAACAGAAAAAATAACACTCGGCAGCGGCTACTTGTACATCATCGAATTTTTGGGAACTATCCCGACGAATGATGAAATAGAAGTTGAAGAAAATCTTGCGGGATATATTCAGGGTGGTTGCGCTATTGAGTACAAGCCCGAATATTACACCGCAGAAGATGATCTCGGTTTGGTAACAAAAACCATTATCACCAAAGAAGAAGCACTGCTTAAATCGGGAATTATGACGTGGAACGGCAACACTCTTGAAAAAATGTCGCCAACCGCACGTGTAACCGAAGCAGGCGGCAAGCGAACGGTGAAAATCGGCGGCAAAGGAAACGACAACGGCAAATCATACCTTATCCATTTCCATCATCCAGACCCCGCCGACGGCGATGTGCGCTTAACAATCGTCGGCAAGAATCAGGCAGGTTTCACGCTTACTTTCGCTAAAGATAAGGAAACCATTATCGACGCGGAATTCAAGGCAGAGCCGCACGACAAGGAAGGCACACTTATCATCTACGAAGAAGACATGCCCGCCGCATAAGCGGTCGTATAAAGCGAACAAGAAGGAGATTGAAATATGTATAGCTTTGCTGAACGCGAAAAGAAATATTTTGATGTAGAACTGACCGACGGCACTACTTTGCTTTTGAAAATGCCTAAGAAAAGTCTGTTTGAAAAAATTGCAAATTCTCAGAAAGCATCAAAAAACAGTGATGAAGATTATGTGGCAGCATACAACGAAGTATTTGAAATAGCTGCCGAAATTCTCTCAAACAACATAAGTAATAAAACCTTTACGGCCGATGATATTGAAAAAATAATCAACGTCGCAAATGCTTCCGCATTCGTCAAAGAGTATTTTATAGCAGTGAACGCAATCGCAAATAGCCCAAACTAAAAATCCCGTGTTACCCTTGCAGCGGAGATAACACGGGGCACAATT
>JBGVRC010000069.1:0-20230 GCA_045128055.1 Candidatus Scatosoma sp.
TGCGTAGTCCCTATGATTGATACGGATACTTTCGTTAGAAAACAATGTGAATATTTCTTCTTCCTTTTCCGCAAGAGAAATGAGTTCAATATCCGTAATCCCCATTTCATCAAATACTTCTTTTACGGCGGAAAGCTGTCCTTTACCGCCATCAATGATAATCAAATCAGGCTTAGGGAAACGCTCTTCTTCGTCCGTACCTAATTTGGCAAGACGGCGGCGCATCATTTCTTGATGCGAAGCGTAATCGTTCGCGCCTTCTACTGTCTTAATTTTAAATCTTCGATAGCTTGTTTTCTCCGCTTCGCCGTCCACAAAAACTACCATCGAACCGACCTTATCTACGCCGCTGACGTTGGAAATATCATAACATTCCATACGTTTGGGGTATTTTTTCAAACCGAGAATATCCTTTAAACGTTGGCAGGCGTTTTTCGTCATATCGTCTTTATGTTTGATTTTGTCAATCGATTTAGATAGATATTCCGCCGCGTTCTTTTCCGCCATATCAAGCAGTTGGCGCTTAATGCCTTGCTTCGCTAAAATAATATCCACTTTTTTGCCGTGCTTTTCTTTAAAATACCTTTCTAAAAGCTCTTTTTCGCAAAAATCTTGGACAATCAGCTCGTCAGGAATTTCGTGTGAGCCGTAAAATTGTATAATAAACGCCGTCAAAGCGTCCGTTTCAGAAAGCGATCCGTCTTCCAAAGCGTAATTGCTGCCGCCTTGCATAACGCCGCTTCTCGTCACCAAAACATTGACCGACGAATATAAAAAATTCGTTTTTAAGGCAATTACGTCCGCATTTATAGCGCGGTTCAGGGCAGTAATTCGCTTTAATTTCAGCTTTGAAAGCATAGCAAGCTTTTCGCGGTATTGCATCGCCATTTCAAATTCTTCGTTTTGCGCAAACGATAGCATTTTTTCTTGCAAAATCTCTTCGGCTTGCTCATAATTGCCGTCCAAAAAGGAAACCGCAGCTTTCACGCGTTCGGCGTATTCTTCTTTGCTGCACAAATGCGCGCACGGAGCAAAGCAACGCCCCAAATGATATTCCAAACAAGGTTTTTTAGGCTTTTCGTTTATAGTGGTTGTACAAGTGCGCACGTTATATACGGACGTTAAGATATCCAACAAATCGCCGCAACGCACCCCACCCATAAACGGACCGAAGTATTTACCGTCCTTTTTAATTTTTCGTGTGATGGAAAAACGGGGAAAGTCTTGCTTGGTTTCCACCTTGATATACGGATACGTTTTATCATCTTTTAAAAGAATATTATACTTTGGTTTATATTTTTTAATTAAATTATTTTCTAGCGCAAGCGCGTCGATTTCCGTCTGCGTAATGATATAATAAAAATCGGCAATATTTTCTACCATTGCCATAACTTTTTCCGTTTTCGCGGAAGCGTGAAAATATTGGCGTACGCGATTTTTTAACACGCGCGCCTTTCCCACGTATATCACAACTCCGTCTTTATCAAGCATAATATATACGCCCGGAGCGTCGGGTAATAAATTGAGTTTTTCTTTCAATTCGCCCATATATACATTATATATCAAAACGTAAAATTTTGCAAGAAAATAAACGAAAAATATTTCTTTAACAGCCCAAAAACTCAATTCCTTTTAAGATTACGTCCGTCACCGCGTCGTTTGTCAAGCTGTAAAAGACAATTTTACCCTGCCTACAACATTTTACAATCCCTGCACTCTTTAAAAAACGAAGTTGATGGGAAACCGTCGTTTGGTTGATATCCAAAATTCGGGATAAATCAGTAACACAAAGCTCGCTTATCGCAAGCGCAGATAAAATTTTCACTCTTGTATAATCGGCAAAGACGGAAAAAAAGCACACGACGCCTTCGAGAATATCTCCTTGCGGAACGTAGTCTTCAATCAGGCCTTGCGTGCGCTTGTCTAAAAGTAACATTTGTGACATATGTATATCTCCTAATATGCTTCGTTAGGAATATGATACCACGCATGTTACGAAAATTTTTGTTTAAATTTGTCGATTTGTTAAAGAATTTGTATAATTTGTTAAGAGATTTTCTTTACTTCGTATCCTGCGTTTGTGACAGCGGTAACAAGCGTTTCATTCTCTACGTTTTCCACACATTCCACCACGGCAGTCTTCTTTTTTAAATTGACTTCCACCGATACAACCCCGTCAATTTCCTGCAATGCTTTCGTAACGTGCGCAACGCAATGCTGACACATCATTCCTTCAATTTTTAAAGTCTTTTTCATATCATTCTCCTTATTATCGATTTGCTTATTCTTTTCAAAACACATCAAGCGCAAAGCGTTTAAAACTACGCAAAGAGAGCTTAAACTCATACACAGAGCGCCTATCATAGGATTCAACGTGATTCCAGCAAACGCAAGCGCGCCAGCCGCTACGGGAATGGCTATGCAATTATAGAAAAACGCCCAAAAAAAGTTTTGCTTTATGTTACGTACGGTCTTTTGGCTCAACGAAATCATAGTAGAAATAAGCCGCAAATCACCGCGAGATAAAATAACGTCCGCCGAATCCATCGCTACGTCCGTTCCGTTGCCCATAGCCACACCGATATCCGCTTCTTTTAACGCGGGACTGTCGTTAATACCGTCGCCGACCATCGCTACAACACCGCCTACCTTTTGCACGCGTTCGATGGCCGCCTTTTTATCTTCGGGCAACGCCTGCGCAAAATAATCGTCAATGCCGACGTCCATCGCAATCGCCTTAGTTACGTTTTCATTATCGCCCGTCAGCATACCAACCCGAACGCCTTTTGCTTTTAATTGCGCAATAGCCGTTTTGCTCTCTTCTTTTAAAACGTCCGCTATGGCAAATACGGCAAGCAACTTTTCTTCATCCGCAAAAAACACAGCCGTTTTGCCCTGTTTGGAGTATTCTTTTTCCAAAGCAAAACACTTTTTATCGTCAGTTTTTTCTAATAGACGGCGATTCCCTAAACGGTAGGTTTTTCCATTAAAAACCCCTTTCGCGCCCTTACCGATTTCGTAGGAATATTCCGCTATTTCCGTTGTTTCGTCTACGTTTTTAGAAGTAGCGTATTCGCATATACATTCGGCAATCGGGTGATTAGAACGCTTTTCAATCGCGTAAGCAATTTGCAAAACAGCTTCTTCCCCTGCGTAGCAAACAAAGTCCGTCACTTTGGGTTGCCCTTCCGTCAACGTCGCCGTTTTATCCAATAAAACGCAGTTGATATCTTTCGCTTTTTGCAAAGTTTCCGCGTCCTTGTACAATATCCCCAGGGACATAGCTCTTCCCGTCGCTGCCATTACCGCAACGGGGGTAGCCAAACCCAAAGAACAAGGGCAAGAAATCACCAAAACGGAAATAGCATAATTCGCCGCTTGGGCGATATCGCGCGTCAACAGCATCCAAATTAAAAACGTTAGCAAAGCGATAATCGACACAAACGGCACAAAAACCGCCGCAATTTTATCGGCAATTTTTTGCAAAGGCGCTTTACTGCTGCCCGCTTCTTTCACCATTTTAACGATTTGGGAAAGCGTAGTATCCGCGCCGACTCTTTCCGCCACGATTTTTAAAAATCCGCTTTTAACAACGTCCGCACTAGTTACTTCGCTGCCTGCAAACACTTCCAAGGGCATACTTTCACCCGTAATTGCAGCCCTATCCACAAATGCGTGTCCGTCCATTACTTTTCCGTCCACCGGCACGTATTCGCCTTGTTTTACAATTAAAATATCCCCTTTTTTAATATCGGAAAAGGCTATTTTTTCTTCTTTGCTTTCACGGAAAACCGTAACAACGTTAGGCATCAGCGCAATCAATTTTTCTATTTCGTCGCCCGTTTTTCTCTTAGATTTTTCTTCCAACCATTTGCCAAGGGTTACCAGCCCCAAAATCATTGCCGCCGATTCGTAAAAAAGGTGCGGCGGATTGCTTTGTGTGTTGGAGCAAAAGAATATCAGCATCCATACAAGACTGTAAATATAGGAAATCGCCGAGCCCATCATAACAAGGGTATCCATATTTGGAACGCACTTTATCAAAGCTTTTATACCGCTCGTATAAAATTTAAAATTGACGATAATTACGATAAGAGCCAGCAATGCCTGCAAAGAAAAATTTATCCAATGCGGCGGCGTAGGCAAAGAAATCATATGCCCCATTGAAAGGTACATAATCGGAATTAAAAATATAATAGAGATAAGAAAACGTTTTTTTAATAGATCGGGTTGCGCCTTCTTCGATTGTAAGGCTTGTTCGTTATACAACGTTGCGCCATACCCTAAATCGATGACCGTTTGAATAAGCTTTTCCTTAGTAAGCTTGTCTTCGTCGTATTCGACGACCATCGTTTCGCCCATAAGAGAAACTTCCGCTTTTTCTACCCCGTCCAAACGACAAATAGCGCGCTCAATCCCCGCCGAGCACGCCGAACAACTCATACCGCTGATAGAAAATTTATCTTTCATAATACATTCTCCGCTTTATATATAACCAACGCATAGCAACATAAAACAAAAAGTTTTAAAAAATATGTATAACGCAAAAAGACGGGTGTATAATCACCCGTCTGATTGTCCAGTTATACCATCAAAATCAGTCGTTCTTTTCTGCTTTGGGAGCAACAACTTCTACGCCGTTGTAGTAGCCGCAGTTTTTGCAAACTCTGTGCGCTTCTGCGTATTCGTGACAATGGGGACATTCTACAAGAGTAGCCGCCGTTGCTTTGTAGTTTGCAAATCTTTTGTTCGTTCTGCTTTTGGATTGTTTATTCTTAGGTACTGCCATAATAACACCTCGCGTTTTTTTTCGTATTTATAATCGGTTTAATCGTTGTAAGAAATCTCTTCGCATTCACCGCAAGAAAGGATGAACGGCATACTCGCCATAACTGCATCTTCAACAGCTTGTTGCATATCGACGACCCCGTTTTTGTACCCGTAATCTTCGACGTCTTTTCCCGCCTGGAAATAAGCTGAAAGTTCGCCTTCAATACACATAGACGTTTCTTTTAAACAGCGCGAGCATTGCCCTTCCAAACCATAGGAAACCGTGCCCTGCACTTCCAAAGAATCGTCTTCGTATAATTCGTAGTCGAATTTCACCTTAACGGGACCGCTGAATTTAACAAACGGTATTTGTATAAACGTTTCAGCAACGGAGTATTCAAACTCCATACTGCCAACGTACTTTTTTTGCGCGTTAAGTTTTCTAATATCTATTTGCATCATAAAAAACCGACTTTACAAGTATAGTATATTTAAAAAGCTTTGTCAACTTTTTTTCGCAACATTTTTTCGAATTTTTATAATAATTCAACAGTTTCTCGCGCGATTACCACTTCTTCGTTGGTCGGGATTACCAAAACTTTTACTTTGGAGTTTTCGCCCGTAATATCCAACACCTTTCCGTTATGCTTTTTCGCATTATTTTCCGCGTCAAGTTCCAAACCCAGATATTGCATATTATCGCAAATACCCGCGCGGATATGCGGCATGTTTTCCCCTACGCCTGCTGTGAAGACAATACAGTCCACTCCATTCATAGCCGCCGCGTACGCGCCAACGTACTTTTTACAATGATAACAGAACATATCCAAAGCAAGCTGTGCGCGCTTATCCCCGTTTTTGCTTGCAGCCGTAATATCTCTAAAATCGCTGGAAACCCCGGAAATACCCGCAACGCCGCACTTTTTATTCAAGTAATTCATTGCTTGCGCGATATCCATATTTTCTTTCTTCGCCAAATATTCCACAACCGCAGGATCCACGTCGCCGCTGCGCGTACCCATCGCTACGCCCGCAAGCGGCGTAAAGCCCATGGACGTATCGATACTCTTGCCGCCGTCGACCGCCGTAATGGACGAACCGTTACCCAAATGGCAAGTGATGATTTTTAATTCTTCGGGTTTTTTATTTAAATATTTCGCCGCTTCTTGGGAAACGAATTTATGACTCGTACCATGGAAGCCGTAACGACGAATAGAATATTTTTCGTAATCTTCGTACGCAATCGCATACATATACGCATAATCGGGCATCGTGAAGTGGAAGCTGGTATCAAACACGAACGCCATAGGCGTATTCGGCATAGCCGCGCGGCACGCCTTTACCCCAACGATAGCCGCGGGATTATGTAAAGGAGCAAGCTCGCAAAGTTCTTCCATCTTTGCGATGCTATCGTCCGTAACCAAGGTCGGTTTTTTGAAAACTTCCCCGGAAGCTACGGCGCGATGTCCTACTGCGTCAATATCTGACATTGAAGAAATAACCCCTATTTCTTTGTCCGTCAACGCGTCCAAAACCAAAGCAACCGCAACCGTATGGTCGGGCATAGGTTGTTCGATTACTTTTTCAAGCCCTTTTGCTTTGTGCGTAAGCCTTGAACCGTCAATACCGATTCTTTCACACGTACCTTTTGCAATTACGCCTTCCGTTTCCATATCAATAAGCTGATATTTCAAGGAAGAACTACCTGAATTGATTACAAGAACTTTCATATCTTCACTCCATTAAAGCTGCGTTTGCAATGCCGTAATAGCTACAGCCGCTACGATATCTTCGGATTTGCAACCGCGGGACAGGTCGTTTAAGGGTTTTGCAAAACCTTGACAAATAGGACCTACCGCCATAAAGCCGCCAAGGCGTTCGGCGATTTTATAACCGATGTTACCTGCCTGTAAATCAGGGAAAATAAACACATTCGCTTGACCCGCTACGTTGGAATCAGGAGCTTTGAGCGCCGCTACGGAAGGTACGATCGCCGCGTCGAATTGCAATTCGCCGTCCAACTTTAAATCAGGCGCTTTATCTTTTGCAATTTTAACCGCTTCCGCAACCATAGTAACGTTGTCGTGCTTCGCGCTGCCTTTCGTCGAGAACGAGAGCATAGCAACTTTGGGATCAATACCCGTAATAGCTTTCGCCGAGTTTGCCGTTGCAATAGCGCATTCGGCAAGCCCTTCACTGGTATACGTAGGATTCAAACCGCAGTCCGCGAAAAATACCATACCGTCAGGGCAATATTGATTGCCTTGGGGGGGACAAATCATAAGATTAAAGCTGGATACGGAAGAAACGCCGGGCGCAGTTTTAATGATTTGCAAACCGGGACGAAGCGTATTTGCCGTCGAATGGCAAGCGCCGGACACCAAGCCGTCTACGTCGCCCATTTTTAACATCATAGCGCCAAAATACGTGCCGTCCGTCAACAATTTTGCCGCTTGTTCGCTCGTCATACCCTTGGACGCGCGAAGTTCGCACAGTTTTGCGTTGTATGCGGGTAATTTATCCGAAGTTAAAGGATCAACGATGGTTACCCCCGTTAAATCAATTTCGGTGTTTGCCGCTTTTATATCCGCTTCGTTACCGAGCAATACGATTTTCGCTACCCCTTCTTTTGTCGCGTCCGCCGCGGCTTTTACCACTCTTTTATCTTCCCCTTCGCAAAGAACAATCGTTTTTTGAAGGGCTTTTGCTTTGAGTTTGATTTCATCAAGAATATTTCTCATAATTTATCTCCTTGAAAGCCTAAACGCTTTATTTATTTTTTTCTTTCGTGTATAATATAGGTAAAATAGGTCAAAAATTAACCGTCCTTTTTATTATAGCATAGAATTCTTTTTTTGTAAAGGAATAAAAAGAAATAAAATGAAAATTTGCGCAATTATTTGTGAATACAATCCTTTCCATAACGGACATTTGTACCAACTCCGCGAAGCAAAACGCCTTTCGGGGGCGGACGCGCTTTTGTGCATTATGAGCGGAAACTTTGTGCAACGCGGCGAATCCGCTATTATGGACAAATACACCCGCGCAAAACACGCTTTGCAGGCAGGCGCAGACATCGTTATCGAACTGCCTACCGTATTTGCAACTTCCAACGCCGAGCTTTTTGCCAAGGGCGCAATTTCCATTCTTTCTTCTATTCCGTCCGTAAAAACCTTGTGTTTTGGCTGTGAAAACGCCGACAAAGCAGCATTCAAACTCGCCGCAAGATATTTAAACGACGAACCTATTGAAGTTTCTGAAAAAATAAGAGAAGCGGTAGCTTTGGGCGCAAGCTTTGCAAAAGCCCGCGCCAAGGCTTGGGCTGGCTATATCCCCCTGGATTTGCTTTGTTCTCCAAATAATATTTTAGGTCTTGAATATGCCCGCGCAATCCTTGCAAAAGACGCCGACATTGATTTTTTGCCCATACAACGGGTGGGAAATGGATATAATGAAACGCAATTAGACAGCCAGTTGCCTTCCGCAACTGCAATCCGCAAGGCCATTGAAGCGAGAACAAAGATTGAAGGCCAAGTCCCCGACTTTGTTTTAAACGATTTACCCGCGCAACTTGAAAATCTTTTAGAAACGTTGGAAAAACACGCCATACTATCTATGGACAAAGCCACGCTTGCCCGTGTTTGCGATTGCAAGGAAGGCTTGGAAAACGCCTTTAAAAAAGCGGCGGAAAACACCGCTTTGTTATCGGAAGCGTTGACGTCTGCCCGATATACAACGTCACGTATTCGCCGTATTGCCCTGCAAGCCTTGCTGGGTATTGAAGAAAGCCTTATTCGAGAATGTTTAGAAAGCCCGTTATATTTAAAATTGCTTGCAATCAAAAAAGAGAACGCCAATCTTTTAAACGTGCTTTCATCTTCTCCTTTGCCTATCCTTGCGCGCGCGCACGATGATGCAAAGTTGGGTGAAACCGCAAAAAAATGCTTTGACAAGGATATTTATGCTGAAAAAATCTATAAATTACTCTATCCGCAGGCGCAAAAAGGGGCTATATTTTATTAAATAATACTTTTTAAAACATTTTTATTAGTTTATTAAAAATTTTTATAAAAATACGCGTAAAACGCTTGCTTTTTTTCTTTTTATTAAGTATAATGATAAAGCTGTTGTTGAGAAACGCGCGCTACTGTGGCTCAGTCGGTAGAGCAGCTGATTCGTAATCAGCAGGTCGCCGGTTCAAGTCCGGCCAGTAGCTCCAAAAAAATACAGTCAACTTTTGTTGGCTGTATTTTTTTATTCTTTTACGAAACCTGGAAGGACTATCCCCCACTCCCCCACGTCATTAAACAAACTGTTTACTCTCATTTAAATACTCGCTTACGGCTTCACATAATATATATCGCATGCGGCTTGCATATACAACCTTTTCACCCTCGTTTTGTAATTGTGTTACCAAGTGGCTACACAATAAAGAAAAGGTAGGATACGTGCTTGCATATACTTCGGACATATATACAAGCTGATTTTTTAAGTCCTTTAAAATCCCCTTATTTTTTTCCTGCGTCATTCCCCCTTCTAACCTTGTAATACTTTCTTCCAAAACGCTTAAACACGCGTGAAAGGTACGCAGCGCGCCAACGTACATACCTGCCTTTTTCCATTGCTTTTTTCCACGGAAATAAAGTGTTTTGCTGGATATGGAAATCAGCTTCGTTTGCCTATTTTGTAAAGATAAAACTTCCTGAACGGACTCCGCGTCCTTTTGAGATAAATATACGGACAAAACGACGTAATCTTTATCTTGATAACGCAATACATACCCCGCTCCACCTTCCAACTTGATAAATTCAGCGCCTGCTTCTACGCTTTTTTCTTCGGAGACAAGAAAATGAAATTCTGTATTTAATTCCCACTTTTTAAGATATAGCCGTCCGTACAAGCAAACGCCGCAAACACCTAAAAAAACAAGAATAACTCCCCATAAAATTAACTTTTTTAAAAGAAAACCCGCACGCATACTATATTGTATGCTGCGGATTTTTTTGTTTATTCGAGATAAAGGACAACTTTGCCGTTTTGCAAGGTCTTTTGTACGTCGATCACACGTTGGTTGGAAGAACCGCGGAATTTCAAACGAATATCTTTCAACTCTTCCACGTACGCGCCGTCCACCAAAACATCGAACATAGAAATCAACGTTTTCGTTACAGGCGTATTTTTATGAATTTCTTTCAACGCGCCCGTTTCTTCGTCCAAAACAAAGCCCGTATAACACCAAATTGTTTTTTTAGGATAAATAGCGCGAATCCTTCTTATAAAAGGTAATAACGCTTCTTGATTTTGTGGCTCTAACGGCTCGCCGCCAAGCAAGGAAATCCCTGCGATATAATTGCTTGAAAGCTCTTTTATAATTTTATTTTGCACGTCTACGCCAAAATCATCGCCGTAATTAAAATCCCAAGCAACTTGATTGAAACAATTTTTACAATGATGTGTACAGCCCGACACAAAAAGAGAAATTCGTACGCCTTCTCCGTTGGCTATATCCGTCCATTTAATAGTGGCGTATTTCATAGCTTACAAGTGCAAAACACGGTCTTTGATTTCTTGCGTTCTACCTTGATTCCAATATTGCGTACCAATATATCCGCAAGTACGTCTTGCAACGTTCATTTTCGCTTGGTCGCGATTTTTGCAATGCGGGCATTCCCAAATCAGCTTCCCTGCTTCGTCTGTTAAAATTTGGATTTCACCATCATAACCGCATACTTGACAATAATCACTCTTGGTATTCAATTCCGCGTACATAATATTTTCGTAAATAAACTTCATTACGGAAAGAACAGCGGGGATATTATCCTGCATATTCGGTACTTCTACGTACGAAATTGCGCCGCCGGGAGAAAGTTGTTGGAACTCGCTTTCAAATTTCAGCTTGGTAAACGCGTCGATTTCTTCGGATACGTGTACGTGGTAGCTGTTGGTGATATAGCTCTTATCCGTAACCCCGGGGATAATCCCAAAACGTTTTTGTAAGCATTTCGAGAATTTATACGTCGTACTTTCAAGCGGCGTGCCATACAAAGAGAAATCGATATTTTCTTTCGCCTTCCATTCTTTACACTTGTCGTTCATACGCTTCATAACCGCAAGCGCAAAAGGCTTCGCTTCGTCGTCCGTATGCGATTTGCCCGTCATATGTTTTACGCATTCGTACAAGCCCGCATAACCCAAGGAAATGGTTGAATAGCCGCCAAACAAAAGCTTGTCGATGGTTTCCCCTTTTTCCAAACGAGCCAACGCGCCGTATTGCCACAAAATAGGCGCGGCGTCGGAAAGCGTACCGAGCAAACGGTTGTGTCTTTGCATCAACGCGCGATAGCAAAGCTCTAATCTTTCATCGAAAATTTCCCAGAATTTTGCTTCGTCGCGGCCGGAAGAAAGAGCCACGTCTACAAGATTGATGGTAACGACACCTTGGTTAAATCTACCGTAATATTTAGGCTTGCCGTTTTCGTCAACGTAGGGCGTTAAGAAGCTTCTACAACCCATACAGGTATAGCAATGCCCTTCTCCGTTTTTATCCACTTTAAATTCGAGCATTTTCTTTTCGGAGATATAGTCGGGTACCATACGCTTCGCCGTACATTTCGCCGCTAATTCCGTCAAATACCAGTATTTTTGTCCTTCTTCAATATTATCGGGTTCCAGCACGTAAATCAGCTTAGGGAAAGCAGGCGTAATCCAAACGCCCGATTCGTTTTTAACCCCTTTGATACGCTGTTTAAGCGTTTCTTCAATAATGAGCGCAAGGTCTGCTTTTTCTTGCTCGTTACGCGCTTCGTTCAAGTACATAAATACCGTTACAAACGGCGCTTGACCGTTGGTCGTCAAAAGCGTAACGACTTGATATTGAATGGTTTGAATACCCCTTTTGATTTCGTCAAGCAAGCGTTTTTCAGCTACTTTATTGATATGCGATTCGTCGGTGATGCCCACTTCGGCAAGCTCTTGCGCGACTTCGACACGAATCTTTTTACGGCTGATATCTACAAAAGGCGCAAGGTGCGTCAAGGAAATACTTTGACCGCCGTATTGATTGGAAGCGACCTGCGCGATAATTTGCGTAGCAATATTGCAAGCCGTAGAAAAGCTGTGCGGTTTTTCAATCAAAGTACCCGAAATAACCGTTCCGTTTTGCAACATATCTTCCAAGTTGACAAGGTCGCAGTTATGCATATGTTGCGCAAAATAGTCGGCGTCGTGGAAATGTATAAGGCCTTGGTCGTGCGCGGCAACAATATCTTCGGGCAACAAAATACGACGGGTAAGGTCTTTGGATACTTCCCCTGCCATATAGTCGCGTTGTACGCTGTTTACCGTAGGATTTTTATTCGAGTTTTCCTGTTTAACTTCTTCATTATTACATTCAATAAGCGTCAAAATCTGCGCATCCGTCGTATTTACCTTTCTAACAAGCGCGCGAGTATAACGATACGTGATATATTTTCTTGCCAACGCAAAACAGAGAGTCGCCATCAAACGATTCTCTACCATATCTTGTATTTCTTCTACGTGGGGAGAACGTCCCAACGTTGCGCACTCTTCCGCAACCACGTCAACAATCGCCTGCAAAGCGCCTTCCGAAATACGGTCGCGTTCGCCCACTTCTCTATTCGCTTTACGCAACGCACCCGCAATTTTCTCTTTATCGAAAGCAACTTCCTGACCGCTTCTTTTAATAATTTTCATTTCTTTCATTCTTCCGTACACCCCCGTCCATTAAATTCTTCCCATCGTTATTATATAATATTGTATAATTATCATACAATATCTTGTATTTAAAACTGCGTTTTTAGCACAATATATAGTATATGCGCAAACCACGCTTAACTATTATACCATATCTTGTGGTAAAGTCAAGCACGTGAACACAAAATATGGTATAGAAAAAACTTATGGATTTTTTCGACAAAAAAGGACAAAAGCTTAAAGGATAAGGCACTTTGAAGAACTACGCAAATTTTTGATATAGAAAAATAATATACTTTAATATTTTTCTCGCTTTTTTAAGCGTATTTTGGATTTTTTTACAAATTATAAGGAAAAATATTAGCCCGAATTATAAAAAGGCGGTTTTTCATAAACCGCCTTTTGTGTATAGAATTTTATTTTTTAGAAATACGGAGATACGCATCTTCAAGCCCTTGGGATTGTTTTAATAACTCCAATACCCCTTCCGCCCCGCAAACTGATAAAAATTGCTTTCTTATCCCTTCTTGCAATTTTGTCGCCAACGGTAACTGCAAATTTTCCGCTTGCCTGCTGTGCACCAACGATAAATCCAACGCAGGGAATATCCGTTTATACGCCAACGCTTCGCTTAAATGAATTTCAAGATTTGCCACAGACGAAAGCTCCGCTTCTATGGCTTCATCCGCAGGATTCCCCGTAGCGATAGACACGCATCCCAAAACCGTAAGCGAACCACCGCCCGTCATTTGGCGCGCCGCGCCCAAATATCTTTTTATATAGTGTATAGTTTTGCTCTCCAAGCCATATGCAAACAGCTTACCGCCCGCGGATTCTTCGGTGTCGTTATAAGCGCGCGCCAACGCATTAAAAGAATCAATCAATACAACGACGTCCTTACCGCTTTCTACCTGCGCCTTCGCTCTTTTCATAACAAAATTCGCCACGAAAATTTGCCTATCGGGTTCATCTTCATACGTAGTATATAATAAGTTATCCTTATCTACGCTTTGACGGAACAAACCAACCGTTTCAGGGGCTTGGTCTACAAGCAAAACATAGGTTTCTATTTCAGGATTTAAACTTTTTATCGCTTGCGCCAAAGAGAGTAAATATTGCGTTTTCCCTACCTTGGGCGACGATATCACCAAGCCGCGCACCCCTTTACCAAACGGGGTCAACCATTGCGTAAACTTATGCTCAACCTTATTAAATTTTGTTTCATCGTAAACTTGAATGGGGCTCGACGGATAACAAACATCCATTTTATCGAAAGGTTGACGCGTAAATTTTCCCGCGTCTATTCCGTTGATTTGCAAAATGCGCGTTACTACGTAGGCATCACGGCTCTTTCTCGCATAATAACTTATCACGTCACCGTCGCGTAAATTGAAATTGAAGACAAACTCCGCCGCAACAAGCACTTGTTCTTGCGAAGAAATACAATCCAAAGGCAAAATAAAGGAAACGTTGTTAAAAGTTTCTAATTGCCCGACGCGAAGTTGATTTTCAAGAAAAGACCCCGAATCGTTTACTTCTAAACCCGTCGCGTTTTTCTTGGCTTCCTTTAAGGCTACGCCCCAGTCCAAACGGTCGTTTTGCGTATCTAACGGCAAAGCCTTATCAACGTGCAATAAATGCGCGTAGCGAAGCGCATTCATCGTTTCCGCAATTTGTGGATCGAACGTATCGTCGCGAATAGGCGCTCCCCGTCTGCTTCGTTCAATAGGCGCTAATTCCCCGCAAAAAATAGCTATAATATCATCGATAATTTCATTCTTTCTTTTGGCTGTTGCCCGCGAAACGCCTACGCTTCTACCATAAGCGCGCAACGCCGCTATGCCAAGCGAGTCTAAAAAAATCTCGCTCGCCGTTACAAAATTTTCAATTTTTACGCTGTCTTCTTGCTTCATCATTTCACCCTTTCCATATACAATATGCGTTTTCTATCCGTTTGTAAATCGTAACTCGTAATACCGTTAGAAATACGCTCTATCTCGCCTTCGCTGAAAAATTTTAAAAATTCGTCCGCAGGCGCTATATCCAACGCTCCATCCAAGGGACGATAATGCATAGGAATCACCGTTTTGGGACTTAACGCATCCACGTATTCCTTCGCCTGCTTTGCATCGATCGTATACGTACCGCCAACAGGTATCAATAATACGTCTATTTTACCTATCTTTTCAACGATTTCATCGGAAAGAGCTTCGCCCAAATCCCCTAAATGGCAAAAGACAATCCCGTCAACCGTAATTTTGTAAATTATGTTTTTACCGCGTAAAGCGCCTTGCTCAGGGTCGTGAAAGCTCTCTATTCCTACAATATTTGTTTTTTGTTGACCTGGCTGGTCTATTAGGCAAGAATATTGAATATTGTCAAGGTATTTATGATCAAAGTGCTCGTGGCTTGCCGTTACAATATCCGCAAATAAGCCTTGGGGTAACTCATAGCCCACTTTGGTGTAGGGATCGGTAATAATCTGCTTTCCGTCTTTATCTATGAGCGAAAAGCAAGAATGCCCATAATATCGAATTTCCATAATTTTCCCCTTTATTTTATATAACGCGCAAGAATACGCAACTTCATTTCTTGTTTATCCCCAGCAAAAAGCAAATCGTAATGTAAAGAAAGCAAAAGCGAATCTTTACCCACGGAATAAGATACGCGATGGGTATATACCTGAATTTCCCCTTCGTTGCCGCCTAAAATAAGCGCTCCGTCCGTCTTTTTCCCGCTTTTTAGATATAACCGCAAGGAATAATCGCCCACTCTTTCGATTTTTGCCGTTTCACCATCCAACACAAGAGAAACCTGTGCCCCGTTTTGATTGTAAAAAAGCTCCGCCGCGCAAAGAGATAAGGAAAGCTGTCCTTCGCAGGAAAATTCCGTTTGCTGCCCATCAGCAACCGTTGTAATTGTTAAACGGCAGCGTTTCATCCCCGTCCCCCTTACCTTTTTCGACATTATTCGACAATAGTATAACAAATATTGCACAAAAAGTAAACCCCTTGTAAGATAATTTTACAAAAATACGTAAAATTATTACAAAGGGTTGAAAATTAGCTACGTTTATATTTAATATTTTGTCGAATTAAGCGCCCGTCCTTTAATGCGATAGATAAAGCTTCTTCATCTTGGTTTGCCAAAGCTTCGCGATATATAGAAAGTTGTTCAATCAATCCGTCCAACTCTTCCAAAATGAACTCGCGATTGCCCATATACAGCTCCGTCCAAATATTTTCGTCTACGCCTGCAATACGCGTCATATCTTGAAAGCTACCGCCCGTAAAGCCTTTGCAGTTTTTCACCTGCGGGCTTTTTACGTAGGCGTTGGATACGATATGCGCAAGCTGCGAAGTAAGCGCTATTTTTTTATCGTGTTCTTCCGCCGTGCACTCTACAATCCGCCCAAAACGCATTGCGTTTGCATAGCTTTTTATTTCCGACAGCGCGTTTTTATCCGTATTCTTACTAATTGTAATCACCAAATTTGCATTATTAAATAAATCGGGCGAAGCCGAATCAATACCCGACGTTTCTTTACCCGCCATAGGGTGAATGCCTACGTAACGATAATTTCTCGATTTCGACAAAACGCATTGTTCTATTGCCGACTTAATACCGCAAATATCCGCAACAATCGCTCCGTCTTTAAAAGAAGAGTTTTCTAATATTGAAATAGTCGCTTTGGGCGGTACGGCGATAAACACGACGTCGTAATCGGCAAGATTTTGCGCTTTGTTTAAAATATAGCCTTTTTGGCGCGCAGTATCTATTGTTTTCGCGTTTAAATCCGCGCCGTCAACCGCATATCCTGCTTTGGATAAAGACGCGCAAATCGATCCACCGATTATCCCTAATCCTATTACCGCAATTTTTGCCATATCGAAATAACTCCTATATTTCTTTGGCTTATTGTAACACATTTTTACACGCAAAGCAACTGTTGCAAAGAAAAAAGAAGGATTTTACTCCCCCTTTTCTTGATTTTTTGTTTTATCGTCCACCTTTTTGTATTTCGTTTGCGTGGCTTTACCGCCGCGAATATGCCGCTCACTCAAATTAAAATTTAATATTCCCCGCACTTGTTCAAACAATTCGGCGTTTAAATACAGCAAACGCTCGGTAACGTCTTTATGTACCGTTGACTTGCTAATAGCAAAATGCGCAGAACACGCGCGAACGGTACACCCCGTCGTCACGATATATTCTGCGCATTTAATCACTCTTTCTTCAATATAATTCCACAAATTCCCCGACCTCCGTAATACGCTTACGAAATATATTTATGTCGGTTTTTCGGTGATTATAACTGAATTTATCCTTTTATTCCCCTTTTTTATAGGGCATGGGAATAACTGCCTTGATGGAATCTTCCGCGTAGCGGAATACTCGTTTCGCTCTCGCGCTCTGCACGGAAATGAATACGTCTTCGCTGGAAAGTTCGGATACGGCGTTATTCTTTTCGACAACGGCAAGCATATAAGGCACGGTGACGTAGCTTGCGCAAATTACACTTGCTCCATCTCTCATACCAACGATAATATTCCCTTTTCTATACCGTTTAGAAGGTTCGATTTGCGAAGAGATAACTCTCTTGAATTTCCCTTCGTCTGTTGCGATGATAATTTCGCCTTCGCCGTTGATTTGCGTCATTAAAATCACTTCGTCTTCTTCGTGCAACATAATACCGCGCACGCCCGTAGCCACTCTGCCTTGCGTGGGAATGTCGTCTTTGAGCGCATTCAAACAAATGCCGCCCTTGGTGACGATAACGATTGTGTCGTCTTCATAGCCGTCTTCTTCAACGTTGATAAGCTCGTCGTCTTCGTTGAGCTTGACTGCTTGGAAGCTATCTTTTCTTTGCTCGTATTCCGACCATTCCGTCTTTTTAATCATACCCTTCTTCGTGAAGAAGAGCAAGCTGCCGTACGGCATATGTTCGCCCACTTCAAAAAGAGCAACTACTTTTTCACCCGCTTCCGCGTCTTTGGACAGGTCTTTCAAGGTAAAGCCGTCTTCGCTGAGCTTACACTCTAAATCGGGTTCGGAAATATCAAGTTTATGGCAATTACCGTAATTTGTAAATGCAAAAATGCGTTTATCCGTCACCGTTTTTAAGAGCTTGGAAGCTATAAGTTGCGGTTTAAACTTACCTGCAAGCGGCGTCGTAAGCGCGTCTTCGTTTTTACCCGTCAACACCTTAAAGGTATCGTCCGCGGTATACACGAGCGTACACGCAACCCCGGGTTTCTTTTCACTGGAAGTAGCCACCATTCCGTCCGCTTCGTCCTTCGTATATACCAAACGGGATTTTCTCGGCGTGGGATATGCGTTTTTGATTTCGGTGATTTCTTCCTTTACCACCTGCAACTGCAAATCTCCGCTCTTGGAGATAGCCGTCAATTTCTTGATGAGCTTTTTGAGTTCTTTAAGCTCTTGTTCCAACTTAAAGATTTCAAGCTTTGTTAAACGGGCAAGTCGCAAATCGAGAATTGCCTGCGCCTGAGCTTCGGAAATTTCAAATCTCGCCATCAATTTTTGGCGAGCGTCGCTTGTGCTGTCCGATTTTTTGATAATTGCGATTACTTCGTCAATATTTTGAACGGCAATAATCAGCCCTTCCAAGATATGGCAACGCTGTTGCGCTTGTTTTAACTCGAACAACGTTCTGCGTTTAACAACTTGTTGTTGATATTTTACGTAATGACGGATGATTTCCATCAAACCAAGCTGTTGGGGTTTACCGTCGGCAATCACAACCATATTGATACCGAAGGTAATTTCCAAATCGGTATATTTGTACAAACATTTCAAAACAGCTTCAACGTCCGCGTCTTTCTTTAAACGAATCAACGCGCGCATACCCGTTCTATCCGATTCATCGGCTACGTAATCCAAGCAAGCCAGTTCGTCTTTCTTTTCTTCACGAAGTTCTACAACCTTTTTCAAAAGCTGCGCCTTATTTACCTGGTAAGGCAATTCCGTAATAATAAGATTGGTTTTGCCGTTATCCGTCTTTTCCGCTGTAATCTTCGCGCGGAGCGTAATTTTACCGCGCCCCGTTTTATACGCTTGAATAAGCTCGTTTGCGATAATCAAACCGCCCGTAGGGAAGTCGGGACACGGGATATGTTCCATCATTTCTTCCAAGGAAATCGTAGGATTATCAATGTAAGCAACGACGCCGTTTATAACTTCTCCCAAGTTATGGGTAGGAATATTCGTGGCAAGCCCGACCGCAATACCCGACGCGCCGTTTACAAGCAAGTTGGGGAAACGACCGGGCAAAACGTCCGGTTCTTTCAAGCTGTCGTCGAAGTTGAGAGAGAAACTGACCGTTTCTTTGTCGATATCGCGCAAAAGCTCCAATGCCAAAGGCTCCATTCTTGCTTCGGTATAACGCATAGCAGCAGCGGGGTCGCCGTCCACCGAACCGAAGTTACCGTGACCGTTGACAAGCGTTTTACCCATATTAAAGGTTTGCGCCATACGTACCATCGCATCATAAACCGAGCTGTCGCCGTGGGGATGATATTTACCCATACAGTCCCCGACGATACGCGCGCTCTTTTTATGCGGTTTATCAGGCGTAAGCCCCATTTCGTTCATCGTATACAAAATACGTCTTTGAACAGGCTTCAAACCGTCTTCCACGCGGGGCAAAGCTCTGTCGAGAATAACAAATTCCGCATAAGGGAGCATAGAAGAATGTAATACTTTTTCCAGCGGCTCAACGTATAATTGACCAGTGGGCTCGATAATTTCGGGCTCTTTTTTAGATCTCGCCATCTTCTATCTCCTTATCTTTTTTATCTTTTTTGTCAAGCTTGTCCATAAACGCGTCGCGCTTATTAAAGTTTGCGTATTTAGCAAGGAATTCCTTTCTTCCTTCTACTTTATCACCCATAAGCGTCGTAATCATACGCTCCGCCTTTGCAGCGTCTTCTACGGTGACTTGGATTAAGTTACGGGTTGCGGGGTTCATAGTCGTTTCCCAAAGCTGTTCCGCGCTCATTTCACCAAGCCCTTTATAACGCTGTAATTGATAGCCTTTACCGATTTTTTCAATCTTGGCGTTCAATTCGTTGTCGTCGTATGCGTATTCTACTTTGTCGCCTTTATATACCTTGTACAAAGGCGGCATACCGATATACACGCACCCAGCGTTCACAAGCGGGCGCATATAACGGAAGAAGAACGTGAGCAAAATACAACGAATATGCATACCGTCTTGGTCGGCATCCGAAAGAATGATTACCTTATGGTAATTGATTTTATCCATTTTGAAATCGGGGTCGATACCTGCGCCGATCGCGCTGATCATCGTACGGATCTCTTCGTTTTCCAAAATTTGATTGAGCTTTTTCTTTTCTACGTTTAAGGGCTTACCGCGAAGTGGCAAGATGGATTGATATTGACGTACACGGGCTTGTTTTGCCGTACCGCCTGCCGAGTCACCTTCCACGATGAACATTTCGTTGAGCTCAGGCTTTTTACCCGAACAGCCAGCCAGCTTACCCACCAAGGTCAAGCCGTCGATGCTGTTTTTAGCGCGGGCGTTTTCTTTTGCCGTCTTCGCCGCAATTCTCGATTTTGCAGCGCCTTGCGCTTTCTTAATAATCTCTTCCATGGTCTTTTTGTAACCACGGATATTTTGGAAAGCGGCAAACGCTTCGATTACCGTACCTTCCACAGCGGGACGCGCTTCGGTGTTACCAAGCTTTGTCTTGGTCTGCCCTTC
>JBGVRC010000070.1:0-22171 GCA_045128055.1 Candidatus Scatosoma sp.
CAAGCAGCTACGTGTACCGAAATCGGTTGGGATGCGTATGAAACCTGCTCTCGTTGTGATTATACAACGTATGTAGAACTTCCTGCATTAACGCATGACAAGGTACAGCACAATGCCCAGGCAGCTACGTGTACCGAAATCGGTTGGGATGCGTATGAAACTTGTACTCGCTGTGATTATACAACGTATGTAGAACTCCCTGCACTCGGTCACGACGAAGAAACGCACCAAGCGCAAGCCCCCACTTGCACGGAAATTGGGTGGGAGGAATACATAGCCTGTAGAAGGCAAGGTTGCTCCTCTTCCACCTATCAAGAACTTCCTGCAACAGGCAAACATCAATGGGATGAAGGCAAAATAACAAAGCAATCGACTTGCGTTGAGCAAGGAATAAAAACTTTTACGTGTGTCATTTGTGAAATTACAACATATACAGAATATGAGCCTCTTAAAGAACATGTTTATCAAAACAAGAGCTGTATAACTTGTAATGAAACGTCGGCGGAATGTTTTACTTTCGATTTGTTGGCTGACAATACTTATTCCATTGATCATAATAATACTAGCAAAGTGCCAGACCATTTAGTTCTTCCATCTATGTATAATGGAATTCCTGTCACTAAGATTTCTAGTTATTCGTTTTCCTCTCTGATTTTGAGTAATGTGCTTAGCATAACTATCCCTGATACAATTACAACGATAGGGACTGGTGTGTTTGGTGTTTGTCATAACCTAACAAGCTTAGTAATCGGTAAATCGGTAACCTCTATAAAGGAGTCCTTTATCTCTTTAAGTCTTGTGGAAGTGGTCAATAAGTCACCGCATATAACGATAACGAAGGGGTCGGGAATTGCTCGGTATGCATTGGGGGTCTATAATAGTGACGACGTATTTACGCAAACAAAAATTTCCAATGATAATGGGTTTCTTGTATATACTGACGGCGAAGAAAAAATTCTAGTTAGGTATGTAGGAAAGGAAACGAAGTTAAATCTCCCTGCCTATATTACAAAAATTAACCAATATGCCTTACGGGGAATGGATAACATAACGGGCGTAGTAATCGGTGATTCAGTAACCTCGATTGGCGGGTCTGCATTTGCGTCGTGTAGCAATTTAACGAGTGTGGTTATCGGTGACAGTGTAACCTCGATTGGATATTATGCATTTGAATATTGCGATAATTTATGGGAAGTAATCGTTGGTGATTCGATAAGCGATCTTGCGTTTTTAAGAATTGTGGATAATCTAACAAGGTTGGTAATCGGGGCGTCGGTAACATCTGTAGATGACATTTATTACAAACAAGGACTTGTGGAAGTGGTTAATAAGTCCCCGCATATAACGATAACGAAGGGGTCGGGAATTGCTCGGCATGCATTGGCTGTCTATAATAGTGACGATGTATTTACGCAAACAAAAATTTCCAACGATAACGGGTTCCTTGTATATACTGACGGCGAAGAAAAAATTCTAGTTGGGTATGTAGGAAAGGAAACGAAGTTAAATCTCCCTGCCTATATTACAAAAATTAACCAATATGCCTTCTATCAAATGGAAGATATAACCAATGTAGTAATCGGCGATTCGGTAACCTCGATTGGCGAGTCTGCATTCGAAAATTGCGATGGCTTGACGAATGTAGTAATTGGTGACAGTGTAACTTCCATTGGTGATAGGGCGTTCTATTATTGCGATAGCTTGACGAATGTAGTAATTGGTGACAGTGTAACTTCGATTGGCGCTTGGGCATTCGAATATTGCGATAATTTATGGAAAATAATCATTCCAAATTCGGTAACCTCGATTGGATATTATGCATTTGCGTCGTGTACTAATTTAACGAGTGTGGTTATCGGTGATAGTGTAACCTCGATTGGCGGGTGTGCATTTGCGTGGTGTAGCAATTTAACGAGTGTGGTTATCGGCAATTCGGTGACCTCGATTGGCGAGTCTGCATTTGCGTCGTGTAGCAGTTTAACAAGTGTGTTCATTCCCAGTTCGGTAACTTCAATTGGGGATTATGCGTTCACGGATTGTAGTAATTTGATAAGCGCATTTATTCCAAAAGCGGTAACAAAAATGGGGTATTACGTGTTTGGTGACTGTGACAACGCAGCTATATATTGCGAAGCTACTAGCAGCCCCAGTGCTTGGGATTATCGTTGGAATGGATCAGCACTTGTCGCATGGGGACCGAGCGAAGGCTTAAAATATTTATTACTAGATAATAATACTTATGAAGTGTATGGTATGGGATCTTGTACGGATTTAGTTTTGCAAATCCCCAAAACTTACAACGGAAAAGCGGTAACCTCAATAAGATATTCCGCATTTAGAAATTGTGACACCTTGATGGGGGTGATTATACCCGATTCGGTAACTTCGATTGGGAATTCCGCGTTCTATGATTGTGATAACTTAACAAGTGTTGTAATTGGCAATTCGGTAACTTCGATTGGTGATTATGCGTTCCAGGATTGTGATAACTTAACAAGTGTTGTAATTGGCGATTCGGTAACTTCAATTGGAAGTTCTGCATTCTCTTGGTGTTATAACTTAACAAGTGTAGTAATCGGCGATTCGGTAACTTTGATTGGTAATTATGCGTTCTCTAGCTGTGGCTTGACGAGTTTATTCATTCCCGATTCGGTAACCTCCATTGGTGAGAATGCATTTGAGGGGTGTAGGAGTTTAACAAGCATTGCTGTTGATGAAGACAACTCCGTTTATACAAGTCGTGATGGCGTTTTATACAATAAGGCTTGCACTCAATTTATTTGTATTCCTCGTGCTATCACAAGCCTAACCATTCCTGATAGCATAACGTCGATTGATATGGACGCATTCTATACTTGCTATAACTTGACAAGTATATTTATCCCTAAATCGATAACATCAATCGGTGAAGATGCATTCTATGCTTGCTATAACTTGATAATTATATATCATGGTACAGCAAGCGAGTGGGATGAAATTTTAATTGGCTCAGGTAATACTGCGCTAACTAACGCAACAAAATATTTTTATAGCAGAACAGAACCCTCCCTTAATTCTGACCGCACGGCATATGACGGCTATTATTGGCACTACGACACCGACGGCATCACCCCCGTCATCTGGGTTTACACCAAACCTGAAGAATAACAACACAACTCAAGGCAGGCGGATTCTCCCCTGCCTTGAAAAATCCTGTTTAACAACCATATATTATTAGATTGGTAGTAAGTAATACATACAAGCAAAGTACACGCCGTATGTATTCCCCATTTAACTATTACATGGCGCAATGTAACTATTAAATGGTACTGCCATTTAACTATTAAATGGTGGGCAACTATTAAATGGGTGCTACCATTTAACAACTAAATATAACCACTATTAAATAGGGCTAACGTGCTATTACGTTAGCCCTATTTATATGTCCCGAAGGAGTAAATTTATGAAGAAATTTCAAACAATGGGCGAACTCATCGCGTACATGGTGGGTGCAAACGTCCCAAACGAACTAAAAACGGAAGCAAAAAACCAAATGCAAGCCGTGGAAGAAGTAAACCAAGGCGGAGCAACGGCGTTTCTCGTAATAGCCGAAAGCAAAGCCGAAGCAAAGCAAGTAGAAAAGGAATATGCGTTATCGAACTGCGTGCCCGAATACAGCAGAATTATCAACACTCTTGACGGCGCGTATTGGAAACAAAGCGTATTCGTTTTCTCAGATGACGGTGGCGGAATCATATACTTTGAGCGCGTGCCGTTATTGCCCTAAAATTGCCCGAATTTCGCACGGGTTATCGACCTGATGTTCGCCCTATCCCCATGGACAAACGCCAAAAATCGGGCATATTCTCGCCCAACTTTGGGCAATCTACGACTAACAAGGAGAAACGGAAATGTTTGACAAAGAAAAACGCTACATAACGTGCGGAATCGATGGGCGCCTACCGCAAGACTTACAACGTCTGATATGGACTTCGGTTGACGCACGAATCTTGTTCTCGAATGAGAAAATCGACTACCTGCAAGTGTTTACGTTTAAGAAAATCGACGGTGAAATCCTTGCTCTACACCACGAGCAGGAGCAACCGCCGATGTTAAACGTACACTACACCAACTACCGCCCTGAATACGAAGAAATCCTAAACGAAAAAATCTTCGTAATCGACGACGGCGACCACAGCACTATGCTGTTTGCCTATGAATACTAAACAGGAGGAACAAAGAAAATGGCAAGCAAGAAACAAGGAACAAAGAAAGACGAAGGCAAGAGCCTGAAAAGCAAAAATACGGTGAAAACCATTGACCAAATGACGGTTGCCCGTCAAATCGCGGAGAAGTTCGGGTTTAAGCTCTCGGATATACTCGCAGTTATCGAAGAAGAACAAAAGCTGACGATGGAATACGCCAAGATGGGCTATAAGGTGATTAAGAAGAACTACCTTACCATCGAAGGGCGTAAAATGGAAGGCAAGAAAGCGTGGAAATCCCCCTTGACGGGTAAAATCTACGATATCCCTGCCAAGACCCGTATTCTCGTAAGAGTAGGCGACGGGTTCAAACGCTATATTGAGAATAAGAAAATGCCCGACAAACTCTGCCGATTCGTGGATAGTGGCACAGGCACCCCTGCGGTGGCGAACGGATGACGAACTACGAAAAGGCAATACGGATAGCAAAGGAAGACGGGAAGGTTTGTATCTCTTACCTGCAACGTCGCCTTTGCTTATCCTATCTTGAAGCAGGACAAATCATAGACCAAATGAAAGCAGACGGGTATATCTCAGACAAGCGCAAAGGTGGGATATGGTACATCACCAATAAAACATAAGGAGCGCTTATATTTCAAAAAAGTCAAATAATCCTCAAAAATGGGATTATTTTTCTTTATCAATCATATAATTCGATTGTATAAGACTGTACAATCGAAAACATATAAAAGAATGTGCAAAAATCGCTTCTTTGCGGACGGTCTATTTCCTAACTGTTGGGAATGGATAGAATAATACATTGTAGGATACTTTTTGTATTTTGCGAAAAGTGCAATTTTTTGCCTTAACAAAGTATAACCAAAACGTATACCTGCAAAAAATAATTTTTTAAAAGGAGGATTTTCTTATGATGATAAGAAATGAAACCGAGCGGTTGCCTCGATTTTTGCAACCAAGAAGGTGAAGTCCAAGAGGACGTAGCACCCCTTTTCTACGTGCAATCAATCATTCGTAGCGTAGAAACCCCTAACGGTCTTGACCAACTCGAAATTTACGTCAACGACCACAACACAAGGGAGTATACCTTTACGCTCCCTGCTGACCGTATCCACCAACCCAACCTAACTGCCGAGTTATGCAAATATGGCATTATGGTTGATCCGTTTTGGGCTAAATTCGTAGCTTCGCATTTGATTTATGGTTATCGTGAATGCGCAAAGACGAATTCCATCGTGTACCAAAACAAAGTTTTAGGCTGGTACGAATTCGAAGACAAGACGTACTATTTCTACGATGAAACGGACTTTGACGGCAAGCACGCGATATGTGCTCGTCCTAAAATGCAGTTCCGCAATGGCGACCGTGAGAAGTACATGGACTTAATACGTACAGTCGTGCTCCCGTCTACTGAATTAAGCCTTGCTCTTTGTATTGGCTATACGGCAGTAGTAGCGGCAAGACTAAAAGCCCCTGCGGATTTGGGTACGATGCTCGTTAATGTATGCGGTGAATCTACGATTGGCAAATCTACAGCTGAAATGCTAATGACCAGTCCGTTTATGTGTCCCATCGTTAGCAATGGCGGTAAAAGCCTAACGATTAGTGCTAACAACACTCAAAATATGCTGTATTACCACCTAAAAGACGTATATGGCGTTCCGTTCGTTATTGACGACATAACAACAAACGACAACCTAAACCTTTCCAGTATCGTTTATGATATTGTGCAAGGCGAAGAAAAAGGTCGAATGAACGGAAGCGGTGAAGCTCGTGAGATTAGCAGTTGGAGCGGTGTAGTTATCACTTCCAGCGAATCTCCCATCATGGATGCCGTGAAAGGCGACCAAGGCTTGAAGGCTCGTGTCTTGCACACATACGGGATTCAATGGACGATGAGCGCAGAGCAATCTACGTTGATTAAACGTGTACTAAGCCAAAACTACGGCTTTACAGGCAAAGAATTTGCTGATTACGTGGCGACGATTCCGCTGGATGACCTATACGACAGGTTTTTGGAGTCCCTTGAAGTCGTGAAAGGTTTTATGGTGAAAAAAGATCGTCTAACTGACCGTTTGGCATATAAGTACGCCACCGTACATTTAACCGTGTTGCTCGTGAATGAAGCATTGCAATTCAATATGCCAGCAGACGACATCGCCAAGCTCTTCATCTCTTGTGAACAAAATTGCTTTGAGGAACGCGACAATGCCTTAAAAGCCTACAAAGCCGTTGTCGACTTCATCGATCGCCGCGAGTCGCACTTTGTCTTTGAAACCCACTACAGCAATGCGTATGCCAACACGGAGTCGATGTACAAACCTGCGGATTACTACGGTAAAATTATCAAATACGATACGTATTGGGAAGTACACCTGTTAGACAACTTAACCCAAAACGTGTTGGATGGTTGTAAGCTCGGTAGTGAAATCCGCAATATCCGAAAAGAATGGATAAAGCGCGGCTGGGCAAAGAAAGGCGATTCTGGACATAACACCAAGCAGTATATGTACAACGGCAAAATAGGAAGATATGATTGCCTGATTATTGAAGGTGGTATCCAACAACCGAATGCCGATCTGCCACCACAACCTGTAACTCCATTACCCCCAACACCCGTAAGTGATTACGCGGTAGACGATGCCCAAGCGATAAACGCAATTTTCGGAGGTGACAGCGATGAAAATGCAAATTAAGCGTAGTGAACTCTACGCAACCAAGGGGAAGGTAACACTTCCCCTACCTGAAGAGGAAAATACCCCTACCATGTACGAGTTGAATGAAACACTCGCTGACATTATTACTAAAAAATATGAAGGAGATAAAAATGCGCAATCTTGATAAAGAAGAAATCAAAGTCCTTAAAAAGCAATTAGCTCAACTAACCAAAACCAAGCGGAATCTCTAAACTCCGCACGGCAATCTACGCCCGTAAGAGCACCAAAGATGAGAAACAAACTTCCCTACCCACGCAAATCGAACTTTGCAAGGAATTTATCGCAAGGTACGATTTCCTTGAACTTACCGCCGTCTTCCAAGAAGACAACAAAAGTGGGATGTTTATGGATAACCGCGACGAGTTTTTAGCTATGCTATCCAAAGCCGAACGTGGCGAAATCGAAGCCGTCGTTGTAGTGCGCCTTGACCGTTTAGCTCGTGACCTTGTAGATAGCACCACGACGATTAAACTTTTGAATACGTACGGTTGTACGTTGCTCGCAGGCGATGACATCTCCAACCCCAACACCCCCGAAGGTGAATTTGTGCGCGGAATCCTGCTATGCCAAAATCAATATCATGCTCGCGTAACTGCAAGCCGTGTAATGCAAGGTGAAATCCATAACGTGCAACACGGCGATAGCGCAGGTGGACAACCTCCTTATGGTTTGAAAGTCGTAAATAAGCAATACGAAATCGACGAAGATGAAGCCCCTGCCGTAAAGTTAATCTTTTCCATGATTGCCAAGCGGAAATAGCTACCAAGACGTTATCAACCATCTAACCAAGCAAGGCTATAAGACAAGGCAAGGCAAAAAATTCAGCCACTCGACGTTGAATTCCCTGCTCCGAAACGAGAAATATTACGGTACTTATATCTATAACCGCGAAGGTGGCAAACGTAAAGCGAAACGCGTGCTTATTGAAAGGTTTGACGAAGTGCGCAACGAAACTGCGATACCTGCCATCATAACCAAAGCACAGTTCGATAAAGTCCAAGCCATCCTAAACAGTAGAAAATCCTGTCGTCCACACCAAAACGCAAACCCTGAATATTTCCTGACGGGTTTTGTCGTGTGTAAGTCCTGCGGTTCGTCCATGAGCGGACTTTCCAATCGTGGTGGTAAGATGAAAACACTTGTAAGAACGTATGCTTGTCCCAACCACGGGGTAAAACGCGGTAAGACTTGCAAGACAAAATCTATTAACGCAAAATACCTTGAAACTGCAATCAAAAACATACTCGCAGATAAGGTGAACGCATACCTGGCTACCCCTAACACCCAAAAATCGGTGTTTGACCTGCTCCGAAGTTCTAAAGTCGAAGAAGTGAAAAATACGCAAAAACGTATCAAATCGCTCGACGACCATATTAACGGCTTAATCGCTAAAGCCGTGAATCCTAAAACGTCCAAAGCTATTGCACAGCGTTGCGACGAGCAAGCCAACGAAGCTATCGAAGCTCAAGCGCAACACAAAGCAAGACTCGTGGAATTGCAAGAAGTGCTCTCCCGCGTGGACGAAATAGAAGCCGCTTTCGCCGCAAAGACAGAATGTCTTACGGTGGATGATATCTTTAAATCATACGCAATCGCTCGCGAAATTGTCGGGTTATTCGTAGAAAAAATCGTCGTAGATGATACTAGCGACGACATCGAAATTATATTAAAAGATTAAAAAAGGAGAAAATTATGCTTAAAACATCAGAAAACATCTTTATTAAACACAACATATTCACTAACGCCAATGGTATCGCAACCCTTTCCCTTTCTCGGAAATAATTCAGCTTATTACGAGATGACGGACTACGACTTTGACAATATGACGATAAGCGAATTTTGCGCAATTACCGACTTCTTCCCCAATAGGGATGAATGGTTGTGGGAGTTGGAACGAATCCAAGTCACAAATGCCGTTAAACAACTCGATAGAAATTGTTGGGTTTATGCTTCCGACTTGAAGCGAATCATTGACAACTACAACGAAGACTACAAGACGTTTGAAGCAACATTCCACAACATCAATCAATCTCTTATAGCCGCATTTGCCGCTCTCAAAGCAAGAATTTTGGACGCATCGAATCTTCCTCAATTTTTAGAGTCAATCATATTTCAAAGAAACGGTGACGTAAGCATCCTGTCTTCCCCCCACGGAACGGTATCTATGGCTCGGATTTGAAGAAGATGATAAGTTTGGGTTAGTGTTAAAATACATCGACGTTCTTATTGAAAACGAAGCAATCTTTTTAGGACGTATTGATGATGCCGAATATATGTGTATGATTGGCGCAAGTTTGAGTGAATAACACAAAAGCGCATAGCTCGTAATTGGGCTATGCGCTCTTTTACTATGTAAAAATGGAAGGAGAACACAAAAATGGCAAGATTAACAGGTGTTGCTTATGCTCGGTACTCATCCGATAAGCAACAAGAATCAAGTATCGTCGTGCAACTCGCCGCCATACGTCGGTTTTGCGAAATGCACGACATAGAACTAATACATGAATACGTAGACGAAGCGCAAACGGGTACGAATGCAAACCGAAAAGAGTTTCAAGAAATGATACAGGATGCGGAAGATAGAGAGTTCCGTTTTGTAATCGTACACCGCATGGATAGATGGGCGCGAAACGTGGACGATGCAAGATATTACAAGAAATACCTGCGCAAGTACGGTATCAAAGTAATAAGTGCGTTAGAAGAATTCGACGAAACGCCCGAAGGTGAATTCTTTGAGTTGATGTCTATGGGTATGGCGGAACTGTATTCTAAAAAACTTGCAAGGGAATGTCGGGCAGGTCTACTTGCAAATGCAAAGGAAGCAAAAGCCCTTGGCGGTACACCCCTACTTGGGTATAAGGTGCAAAATAAAAAATATGCAATCGAAGAAACGGAAGCTGAAGCGGTACGCCTTATCTTCAAACTGTTTTTAGAAGGTTACGGCTACGTGCAAATCCGCAACTATCTCTACTCGCACGGTTATCGTCGGGCAAACGGCAAAGTCTATACGGCACATTTCCACGACCTACTGAGAAACCGAAAGTATATCGGGGAATATGTCTACAACCGCTCGTATGAAAAAGATATGTACGGCAAACGCAACCACCATAAAAGCAAGCCCGAATCGGAAATTATACGAATTCCCGATGGGATGCCTCGTATCATAGACGATGAAACGTTTTTTAAGGTACAGGCAATTATGGACGAACGCAAGGAACGGCGAGCAAAATTCTACACCAACGGGAATTACCTATTTGCAGGGCTCATGAAATGCGGACTTTGTGGCGGTTCGGTGTGCGGTGGTGTTCGATATAATCATAGAAATCATAGAACTCCAACCCCCTATTACCACTGCAACAGACGAGATAGAAGTTGTCCGACCACTTCCACGAACGCAGAATATTTGAAAACATACGTCTATCGACTCTTAACGTGGTGCTTATTCAAAAAAGAAAACTCGCAAAAGCTGATAGACCTTATAAAAATGGGGTATATTAAAACTTACGAGAATATGCAAGCGGAATATAATAGATTGTTGGCGGAAATTGAAGAAAAAGAAACGTTTATCAAGGAAAATCTGATTAAGGAAGCGCAAGAAGATAAAAAATCACTTCGCAAATACCTGACGGATGAAACTTACCAAGCGCGGTGGGAAGTTGACAATCTAACCAGAAAGGCGCAACTTTTGAATGAAAGAATTTCTATGTACCCTGCATTCAAACCCAAGCGAATAATCAAAATGGCAGACTCCTACGTGCAAAGACTACGGGAAACGGACGAAAAATCCCTGCAAGAAACGTATCGAGAAATCATACACCTAATCACGATGGATAATGAAAAAATTTGCGTAACGGTCAACCTGCAAAAGCTACTCGGTGCGTATGAACCTATCCATGCAACCGTGATAGAAATACGCAATCATATCGGGCAACCAAGGCAACATAGCAAGCAGGTTTTTGAGTTCGCGGAGCTGACGGTTCGGATATAAAACGGTTGACTTTACGTGGTAAAAATGGTAGAATTTTGGTGACGTGGGTACGAAAATTAGCACCTATAAGCAGTTGGAAAACGTATAAAAACTATGCAAAAACACCCAAAAATGAGCAAAAATCGGCTAAATTGATGGGTTTTGATTGTCGGTGAACTGTGCCTGTTCAGAGTTCAACCACCTCCACCAACGTGCAAAAACGCCCTTTTTGGGGGCGTTTTTTTGCGTTGGTGGAGATGGTAAATACTTGAACGACGAATTATCGTCGGTTCACGCGAGCGAGCGCCATAGTTAGTAAAAGTTGCTTCTGCAAGCCATATAAGCGAGTGACGCTTTGCCGAAAATATTTCGGCAATCAAGACCACCGATATAAAACCCAGCCGCCTATGGTTTGGTATGTCATTATTCGGCTTGATTACATACACAACTGGCGTTGTGATTTTTTATAAGGATAAAATTATGATAAAGGAAACATAGAAGTACACCTATGTTTCCTTTACCGTTGCAGCAGCTTACGAGAATGATATTTGACATTGAAAATCGGGAATAAAAAAAGTGTGCCTTGCAAGCAAAGCACACCCCGAAATGTACTTCACTTGTTGTCACACAAATTTACCCATAACGGAAATAGAAGTACAAATTCGCATAGTTGTACTCCATTATGGGTGTATTCAATTTGTGTGACGAATGCAGTATACCATATTTTCAATTAGCAGTCAAGTATTTTTGTGGTTTTACCTATATTACACTCGCTTTGTCAACAAATTTAACCCCAAGCCGAAATTATTTTTCGGCTTGGGGTTGTTTTTTATCATCAGATATGCTACAATAAATAAAATTGTTTTTTCCATACAGGAGTAGCTCTATGTCGTTCGTTTTTCAACGCAATCGCTTTGATATTTTTCCGTTGGTTTTTCCCATCAATAAAAAGGTGATATTCACCGCGCAAGCTCTGGGTACAAGACAAAAACTGCAAGGGGAATATACCGTGACGGTGCATCGCGCGCTTGCGGGCTCTCCGAGCGAAGAATTTAGCGCTTGGAACAGCGAAAGCTATACCTGCCAAGCGGAAAACGGGGTTTTGCATTTTTCCTACGCGGCGAGCCGCGAAGGGGAATACTTTGTTCGCTTGCATCAAAACGGATCGCAAATTGCACAGCTGCATATTTACGCGATAGAAAAAGACTTGTCTTGCCGATACCCCTTGCGCGGGGATTTTCACGTGCATACCAACGGTTCGGACGGGCAAGAACCGCCTGAAATCGTTTGCGCGAATTACCGCAGGAAAGGCTACGATTTTATCGTAATCACCGATCATTTTCGTTACTATCCGTCCTTGAAGGCGATACAAGCCTATCAAGGCGTGGAAATTCCGCTTTGTATTTTGCCCGGGGAAGAAGTCCATTTGCCCGATACGCCCGTGCATATCGTAAACGCGGGCGGGCTGTTTTCCATCAACGGTTTATTGCCGACGAGCCATAATTACCTTGAAACCAACGGCGAAATTTCAGGGCGAAGATTCAACGAAAACGTACAACCGCCCGAAGTTTATGAAATGCCTGCTTTTTGGGAAGAAATAGACGAGTTAGAAGCGAGCGCAAAACAGGGCTCTATCCCTAAAACGGTGGACAGCCGTTCGTATGCGGTGTGCTGTTGGGCGTTTGAGAAAATTCGGCAGGCGGACGGGCTGGGGATTTTCTGCCATCCGTATTGGTTGCAAGACCTTTACCAAATCCCTGAAGATTTTACGCTGTATATGCTGCAAGAGCATCCTTTTGACGCCTTTGAAGTGTTGGGCGGCGAAAATTATTACGCGCAAAACGGATTGCAAACCGCTTTGTATTATGAAGAATACAAACACGGTAGGGCGCACGCGATTGTAGGCTCGACGGACAGCCACGGCTCGACTTCCAGCAACCGCAACTGGGATATTTGTTCTACGATTGTGTTTGCGAGATCCAACCAACGAAAGGATATTCTTACCGCGGTCAAAGAAAAATACTCGGTTGCGGTAGACACCATTTCCAAAGAATATCGTTTGGTTGGCGAATACCGTTTGCAAAAGTACGCGTCCTTTTTGATGGAGCGGTATTTCCCTATTCACGACCAACAAACGCTGGTCGATGGGGAATTGATGTATCAGTACGCCATCGGAAACGCTACCAAGACGGAAGTGGAGCTTGTCGGTAAGCGCGCTCAAGCTTTGTTGAAAAAATATATCCGTTTATCGTAAGGTAAAAAAAGAAAAAGTCCGCGTGTAAATATTTTTTGAATGGTTGCCAAAGCTGTTTTTCTTGGATATAATGGATGGAAAAGGGGTTAAAACAATGATTTTTTCGTTTATTCGAAAATATGCCGCAATTATTATGGTGAGCGTCGTATTGTTGGCGCTCACCATTATCGGTTCGTTTTGGGATTATGAAATATCAAAGACATTATATTTGGGGGAGCTTCCCAGCGAAAACTTTTTCGGGGTTGCGCTTGCCTTTGTCGGGGTTATTCCCACCTTTGTAGGTTGGGCTTTTTTAGGGGCGAGTATTATATATTTATCCCGCAAACAATGCCAAAGCAAGAAAAAACGCGGGTGGCTGATGGCTTTATCGGTGCTTTTATTTGTTTTAGCTTTTTTCTATTTTTGCAATACTTTGTTTTTGGTCAACGAATCGGCTTTTTCCGTGCATTGGGCAATCGCCTATTCCGTAGGGGTGGTAATTCTTACATTAGGGGCTTTTTTGGGGTATTGGATGTCTAAAAACAGTGATAATCCCCATCTTTTGGAAAGGGTGTTGTTTTTGACGGCAATCAGCTTGGTGACGATGGTGATTATTATATCCACCAAAGAGATTATGGATAGACCCCGTTTTCGTTGGGTGATGGAAACGGGAAGGCTGGAATATTTTAGGAATTGGTGGCAGAGTGGTAATTCTTTAAAAGTCAGCCAAGGCGTGAGCGCTGTAAAAAATGCATTTGCGTCTTTTCCGTCGGGGCATTCCGCATACGCTATGTTTGCCGTGTTTATTTTTCCTGCGCTTGCCGAATATAAGGTAAAATGGAAGAAATACCGCGCGGGTTTATGTGTTGGCGGGTTTATTTGGTGGGCGTTGATTGCTTTTTCCCGCTTAACGGTGGGGGCGCATTATTTGACGGACGTTTCCATAGCGGCTATGGTGACGATTTTTGCTTACGTCGTGATAGCGTTGCTGTTTTATTTTTTAAAAAAGAAAAAGGTACAATGAAAACTTGAATAAAAAATCTGGTGTTTTGGTTTCCTGCAATTTTTCAAAAAAACTTGCAAAGCTTTATAAAATATGCTATAATAACCATATAAAAAGAAAAAGGAAGTATCAATATGAGCGTTTTTAAAAGAGCCAACTGGCACAGCGGTTTGACGTATAGACAAACCTGCGAGCAATGTAAAACGAAAGTGGAATATATGGACGATAAGCTGGATTTTCGTCCTTGGTTTGCGGACGGGTTTGTGTATTGTCCTACCTGTCAAAAGCCGCTCCGTCACAGCGAAAGATATGCCATCAACGACCCTGAAACCGCGCAAGAAACGCCGCAGCCTGCTCCTGCCGCGAATTCGTCTGCGCAAGGCGGACTTGCCGCATTTTGCAGTAATTGCGGGCATAAATTTGCCGATGGCGATAAATTTTGCAATCAATGCGGAACGAAAAGATAACCACAAAAGCATAATAAAAAACCAAGGTTTTGCGCCTTGGTTTTTTTGTTTGGCTTTCGCCGATGATTTAATCAAATTTGTCTTCGGGAAGCTCAATTCCGTTTGCGCTGGAAGAAGCGGTGGGGGAGCTTTCGCCGTCCGTTTGCGGGTCTTGGCAAGCCGCCAAGCTCATCAAACAAATTGCCGTCAATATAAGAAGAAAAAGTTTTTTCATGGTCTTTTTGCTCCTTTAATCAAATTTATCTTCGGGAAGCTCAAAACCGCCGTTTGCGGACGAGCTTTCTTCTATTTTTTCCAAGCTTTCGATTTCTTCGGAGCTTTCGGGCTGTTCAGAGCTTTCGGGCGCTTCGGAGCTTTCTTCTAATTCTTCGGAAGATTTGGCTTCTTCCGATCTTTCGGGTTCTTCGCAACTTTCGATTTCTTCGGGATTTTCAAGCATTTCAGAGCTTGTTGCAATAGAGCTTTCTTCTACGATTTTCGAAGAGCTTTGCGAAGAGTTATCCAAAGAGCTTTGCGAGTGCGTATCGTTTTCATTTCCGCTGCCGCAGGCGGCGAAAGCCATCATCGCGCCTGCAAGCAAAAGGAATACTAATTTTTTAACAGTCGTTTTCATAAAATCTTAAAAATTGCCTGGGTTGTTGGGATTTTCAAAGCCGTCGCCTTCGCCTTCAAAGCCAAGGCTCATCGTTACAACGTCCTGTTCTTGAAGGAGCACAAGTTCGATTTCTAATGCACTATACTTTTTCATAATTGTTCTCCTTTCTTATAACGTAGCCGCATAAGCTTTCGCGGACAAGCCATAGTTGTAAAGGGCAAGAGCAAGTTCGCCCATCGTCGCGTGGTTTTGCATCTTATAAGCATAAGCGTTTACGCTATACGTAAGCGTTTGCATAACTACGCCGTCGTAGCTCAACACAAACACGAATTCTTTGCCAAATTCGGTAGGCAAAATATCGCCAGTGTCAATCGTTTTGCCCGTAACTTCTACCGCTTCGCCGTTAATCGTCAACGTAACGTTTTCCGTGGTGTTGATGCTTACCATAATCTTGTTAGCGCTGTCAAACCAAACGTTTGCACCCGTAAACCATGCGCCGTAGCTTGTAACTTCGGGATTATTTATAGGCGTAGCGGTAAACGTAGGCTCGGTAGGGGTTTCTGTAGAAGCAGGAAGAAGATTTCCAACGCCAGCCGTTGCCAAGTTTTCGGTGTTATGATTTTTGTAGGTTTGCGCTGCCGCGCCGTAGTGGAGCATATCGGAAACAAGCTGTTTTAATTCAGCAGAAGATTCAGCGGCGTTCAATTTGTTTTGCGCGTATTGTTGAATGCTGTATTCTTCTATCGTATCCAAGACAAGGTCGTTATATTTCAATTCAGCCTTGATAACCGCCGTCATATAGTGCGGGGGCAGGTCGAGTGAGAACACGTATCTGCCTGCCTTTTCTTCACCCTTTACGTCATAGGTATTGTCGTCTACCGTGAAGTACATAACAGCGTCTTCCGCCAAAGCTTCGGATAACTCTACGTAATAATTTGCCGCGATGTCTTCTTTTACCGTCAACGACGCGCTGTCGATATTTGCAGTCGTTGTATATGCGGTGATTGCGTTTATACGAATTTGTTCGGAGCATGTAAACGTATAAGAAGCTTGCGCTTCCGCGAATATAATTGTTACCGTAGAACCATCGACTTGAACAGTAGTATCACTAATAGACTTGCCAAGATCTGTTGCATAGCTGTCAGAAGCAGTTACAATTTCAACAATCAACATACCAGGGTATTCGATGGTAACAGTAGAGCTTTTATAGAAGCGAACAGGGTTGAAATAATCGGCGACATTCGTGGTGCTACTTCCTTTTGCATTCGTAACTGTTATTCCGTTTTCCGCCCATACTTGTTGTGAATTAGAGAGTTCTTTGCGTTTGCTGGTATCGTCAAAAGTAAGAGTTGCTTTTTTAGGTTGCTCTACCCCACAAGTTGAACAAGCACCGTCTACAAATACGTGACCAGTTGCGGGGAGAATTTCCGCTTCGATTTGTGCTTCGCAATCCAAGCAGGTAACCGTTCTCGAACCCGATTCCGTACAAGTCGCTTTTTCAATCACTTCGCTCGTATTCGTATGTGCGCACGTGTTAAATTCGGTCACGTAATAGGTTGTGTCGCCTTTCATATAAATGGAAACGTCTTTTTGACCAGATTCGTAACATGCAAAGAGCGTGGAATTAGAGTTTTTACGAAGCCAGTTTTGACCGCTTGAAACATTTGCTTTAATGGTTGCAATACCTGCGGCGGTAATGCTAATATTCCAAGAACTGTTATTTGTGATGGACGTTTGGGTTCTTAAATGGTTGCCTGTTGCCGTTGCATAAAGGTAACCGTTTGTTGCGTTTGTGCCCGTGCCGCCTGTTACGTGGAATGCCCAAGTGCCAGTTGCTAATCCTTCTTCCAAAGTAATAACTTGTACAGCCGTTGTCCACGTGACGGTATTGTTAGACTTCGTAATTGCAACTGCCGTACGGTTGTTGTTCGCTTGGTTGGTACCGATTGCGTAATCGCTGTCGCTTGCAACGATAACAATTTCTTTGCCCACGGCAAGGAACGAAGCGTCGGTAACGAGATTCCAAGCTTCTTCAGCGTTTTCTTTCGTATACGTGTACAACGCATAAAGAGTAACGTCTGCCGTGACCGTATATTCATATCCTGCTTTCATAAATTCAGGCGCAGTATTTGTATCGCCTTCAAGCGTTTTCGTCACCCAACCAGCAAACGTATATTTTTGATAATCGTCTGCCGCAGGTAATGCGGTGGTGTCGCCGTCTACAACTTTAACATCTTCAAGAGCTGTAACGCCATCAGGCACATCGTACGTAACCGTATACGTAGTTGCTTCTTCCGTATCGCTGCTTTCAGGCTCGTCACTGCTTGTAATAACAAATTCAATGGTGTTTACCATAGCTCTTACACCGCCGGAAACGGTTGTAAACGTAACTGTTTTAGTGGAAGAAGTATCTACGGTAATTTCGTCGTATTCCCCATTATCGGAACTTTTTGTAAGAGTGTTTGTCGTGCCGTTAATTGTTACTTTGGAAGTCTTAGCTTTATATTTTGCAACGTAGATAATAACACTTGTTACATCGTCGGGAACAGTAAACATAAAGCTGCCGACAACGGAACTTGTACCAAGCTTAATACAAGAGTTCCCTTTTGCGTCAAGCGCTCCAGTATACATTTTAGTACCACCTGTTATGGACAAGGTATACCCGTTTACGGTTTCAGAATAGGTTGATGCATCGCTACCGTCGCTGTGGCTAGCTGTACCATTTGCGCCTAATTCAAAAACGATTTCCGTCGTTTCTGCGCTTGCCGTGCTTTTTGACATACTAAACAACGAGCCCAAGCCCAAAATCACGGTTGCGAGCATTGTAAGACAAATCAGTACGATAGAACGCATCTTGTATTTTGCCTTTAACATAATTTTTCTCCTTTGCGAGATATTTTTTATTTATTATATATGAAATATATAAAGCTGTCAACAAAAAACTAATTTAAACGTCTATTTTTGGATAAAATTCGACAAAAAACAACTTTTTTTCGCATAGCTGATTTTTTTGTTTTCATTCTATTTACTTTTTTCGACAAAGGGAGTATAATATAGATGTTTTGAAAAATTAAAAAGGAAGGTATGTACATGAAAGCACTTAAAAAGTTTCTTTTAGGCGTAACGGCTTTGACGATGGCGCTTGGCTTGATGGCTTGCGGCGGCGGGGAAAACGACAGCTCGTCCCAGGCAGGCAGCTCTGAAACCGAAAGCAGTTCCGAAGTGGAAAGCTTGGAAGACGCGGAAAGCTCGGAAAACGAAGTAGACGAAGGGATGACGGAAATCGTAAACGCGGCGTACGCTTTGGCGAGCGGCGAAGCGATGGAAGGGGAATACACCCTTACGGGCGTTATTACTAAGCTCGATAGCTATAACAATCCTACCATCGTTGTCAACGGTCTTACGGACAAGCCTATTTATTGTTATAAATTAAAGGACGAAACCTTTAAAATCGGCGACACCATCACCGTTACGGGTAAAATCAAGAATTATAACGGTACGGTAGAATTCGACGTTCCTACTCTTGTTTCGCACGAAGCAGGCGAAACGCCCGAAACCCCTGATATTCCCGAAAACCCCACGACGCCTGCGGAAATCGTGGATATGGCGTATATGTTGACAAGCGGTATGGCGACGGATAAAGAATACACCCTTACGGGCGTTATTACCGAAGCGGGCGTATTTAATACGAGCTATGGCGACATCAACGTAACCATCGTTATCGAAGGCAAAGAAGACAAGCCTATGTACTGCTATGCGTTGAAGGGCTCGGAAGCGGGTCAGCTTCTCGTAGGCGACACGGTTACCGTTAAGGGTATCATTAAGAACTACAACGGTACGATTGAATTTGACAAACCGCAGCTTGTAGAACACGTAGAAGGCGAAGGCCATCTTCCCCCCGACGAAAGCGCGTACACGGAAATGAACGTAGCGGACGCAAGAAACGCGGAAAAGGGTACGCTTATTAAAGTGGACGGCGTCGTTGCGAAAATTACGTATGCGGATAAATTGATTCCCAGCGGCGTATATCTCGTAGACGAAACGCAATGCATTTACGTGTACGACGGTACGATTGCTTCTATGGTAGAAGTAGGCAACACCATCACCGTTTTGGGCGAAAAAGATTATTGGGTTTTGGAAAAAGAACAAAGCTCGGCGGACAAGTTTGGCTATAAGGGCTGTAACCAGCTTTCCAACGCAAAGCTTGTCAACAACGACAAAGCAATTTCCGATTTCAACAAGGATTGGATTACCGAAAGCACGGTAAAAGAAATTATGGACAATCCCGTTGAAAACGACATCACGACGACGATTTTCAAGGTAAACGCGCTCGTGAAAAAGGTAGAAGGCAACGACTTCACCAACTACTATTTCGATGATTTGGACGGCGTAACGGGTAGCTATGCATATTCGCAAGCAAGCGGCGCGGATTTCGCTTGGTTGGACGAATTTGACGGCAAAATTTGCACCGTTTACCTTTCCGCAATCAACGCAAAGAGCACGGCTACGGGCTGCGTATACCGTTTCTTGCCCGTGTTGGTTATCGACGAAGGTTTCACGTTTAACAAAGACGACGCGGCGAAGTTTGCTGTGCAATACTACGGCGTAGGCCAAATCGGCGCGAAATACACGGCAGACCCCGCAATCGAATTGACGACGAGCGTTTCTTCCGAGCTTTTGGGCTTTGAAAACGCAACGCTTACCTATACGTCGGATAATACGGCGGTCGTTTATATCGAAAACGGCGTGTTGCATTGCGGTGAAGTGGGTGAAGCAAACGTTACGATAACGGGCGAATACAACGGCAAAACGTACAGCGAAACGGTAAAGGTTACCGTTGCGGAAGCGCCTAAATACGACTCCATCACGGTTGCGGAAGCTATCGTGGCTACGGAAGATTCGCAGGTGACGGTAAAGGGTATCGTTGGCCCGTCCGTTGTCAACAAAAACGGCTTCTATCTCTTTGGCGAAGACGGCAGCACGATTGCGGTGCTTGTAGATTCCACGGACGAATTTGCGGATTTGGAAATCGGCCACGAAGTTATTTTGCAGGGTAAGAGAGAACGCTACGTAGACGAAAGCAAAAATCCTACGTGGGCTGGTCAAGCCAGCATTGTAGCGGCGGAAATTTTGGTGAACTATTACGGAAGCCACGAATATTCGACGGCGAAGGCTGTGGAAATAACGGCGGCGGAATTCTATGCTTTGGACAAAGCTGTGGACTATTCCACGACGGTATACGTTATGACGGCTACGGTGCAGTTCATTAATGATAAATATTCTTCTCAGTTGAAGCTTGTTTCTGGGGATACGAAAGTACACGTTTATTGCGGCAACGCAACAAGTCAATACGCATTCCTTTCTGCATTTGACGGACAAGAAGTGACGGTGGAAATTGCGGCTTGTAACTGGAATAATAAAACGTATTGGACGGCTTGCGTTTTGGCAGTTCGTACGGCAGACGGCAAAGTGCTTAACACCTTAAACTTTGATACGTATTGATAGAATAACGTAGATATATTCCCCCGACCTTTTGCAAAGGGTCAGGGGAATTTTTTGCGCGTAAGCATTGACATTAGGCGTAATTTGGGTTATAATATCAAAGGAGAAAATAGTATGATACCTGTATTAGTAACCGCTCTCGGCGTAGGCGGCGCAACGGTGATAGGCGCGCTCGTCGGGTTTTTTATGAAAGGAATATCCCACAGATTTTCCGATATCGTCTTATCGTTTGCGGCGGGGGTTATGCTCGCGGCGGCGGTTTTTGGTTTGATTGTACCGTCTATGGAATACGGCGGGAAATGGGCTTTGTTGATTACCGTAGCGGGTATTTTTGTGGGCGCTTTGTTCCTGAACGTAGTAGACAAAGCCGTGCCGCATTTGCATAAGTTGATGGGTTCGGAAACGGAAACGCATAAAAACGCCGATTTGAACAAGGTGTTGCTTTTCGTGATGGCGATTGCCATTCATAATCTCCCCGAAGGGATTGCCGCGGGCGTTGGCTTTGGTACGGGCGAAAATATGCAAGCGTATATTATCGCGGCGGGTATTGCGTTGCAAAATATTCCCGAAGGCATGGTGATTATCGGGCCGATGTTGGCTGCGGGCGTAAGCAAGAAAAAGACGTTCCTTTGCGCTTTGGCGACGGGGCTTGTGGAAGTGGTAGGCACGTTTATCGGCTATTTCGCCGTCAGCGTAGCCGCTGTCATTTTGCCCTTTGCGCTTGCCTTTGCGGGCGGTACGATGCTGTACGTAATCAGCGATGAAATGATACCCGAAACGCACGCGCACGGCAGTCAAAGGGGCGCAACCTACGCGCTTTTGATAGGCTTTTGCTTAATGCTTGTTATGGACGTTTTATTAGGATAAATTTATGGAAATAATCTACAAAGGAGTTTTTATATGCAAAAGAAAAGAAAAGTGAAAACGATTGCCTTGATTGCGCACGACAATAAAAAGTCGGAAATCGTCAACTGGGCGTTGAAAAACAAAGAAACGTTGGCAAAGTACGAGCTTTGCGGTACGGGAACGACGGCAAAATTGATTGCCGAAGCCACCGATTTAAAGGTAAAACGCTATTTATCGGGTCCGCTCGGCGGCGATCAGCAAATCGGCGCGAAGGTAGCGGAAGGGAAAATAGACGTCGTCATTTTCTTCTGGGATCCGTTGGAATCCCAACCCCACGACCCCGACGTAAAGGCGTTGCTTCGTATTTCCGTGGTGTATGATATTCCCATCGCCACCAACCGCGCAACGGCGGATTACGTAATCCATTCCGCTTGGTTAGAAAAGTAAAAAAAGTGCAAATGCAAGGGGTAGGTACGCGATGAAATAAAAAACACGGCGAATTTTCGCCGTGTTTTTGGTTAGGGTTGATATTCAAAACAAGGAATGGGTTTTAATTTAAACTCGTTTAAAACGTGCAATCTATCGATTTTTGCCTTCGTTTGCTCGTCTTCGCATACGCCCGTGCGGATATATTTATCA
>JBGVRC010000071.1:0-1788 GCA_045128055.1 Candidatus Scatosoma sp.
CCGCCGTTGGTTTCCGTCCCGAACTTAATCGCCGTGCAACGGCTCTTCAACCGACAATTCCAAACCTTGATGTCCTTACAAATATCCAAGCGGTTTAAGGTGTACGACGATTTAAATACGATGGCGTCGTCCCCCGCTTCTACGTCGCAATCATAAATGCGCACGTTTTTGGAGTTATCGGGGCTGATACCGTCGATATATACGTACAATTTCAAACCGTGCACGTCCACGTTTTCACAGCCCGCAAAATACACCGCCAAATCGGTGACGTTGACGATTTCCAAGCCGCTGATTTCAATATTTTTACACTCTTTTAAGGCTATGCATTTCGGACCGCGGTAGTTGATTTCCCGACCGCGCACGCAATCTTCGTCCCAAACCGAGCGCATATCGATTTTGCCTTCACCCGTAATGGAAATATTTTCACAACCCAACCCAACAAACATAGAAAGGTGGTAATAGGTATGCGAAGCGTCTTGATAAATGGGGTAGTCGATTTCTTCTTGTTGCGCGAAATCATAGAAGTTTAAGCTGCCTAAAATTTCCGCGTCTTTGGCAATCTCGATATGTACGTTGCTTTTTAAAAAAATCGTACTCAACACGTACCTGCCCCCGTCAAAACGTACGATACCCCCGCCGTTTTGATGGCAAATATCCACCGCTTTTTGCACCGCTTCGCTGCAAAGCGTTTTCCCGTCGGCAATCGCGCCGAAATCCTTGACGTCATATCTGTTCATATTTTATGTATCTCCACTTAAAATGCTGCGTATTTCTGCCCTGTAAAATATCCACCAAGCCGCTTCTTGATAAAAAACCGCGTTTTTTAAAGCTTTTTTCACCCATTTTTCAGTTCCGTATTCATAAAAACCCATTTTTCGTCTTTATTATAACACCGAATTTTCCTATTATCAATATGGAAAAAAGAAAAAAGAATTGGAAAATTTAACAAAATTAAATTATTAAATACTTATTTGAGCCTTGACAACGCTTATTCTTTATGATAAGATGGAAGTAGGAGAAATTGCAAATGAAACATCCTATTCGCTTGGTCATGTTCCAATCCACCAATTACAAAGTTGACAGCAAGAAGCGCCTTATGCGGCTGCATCAACATTCCAGCTTAGAATTATCCTATATTATTAGCGGGGAAATCATTTTGGAATTCTATTCGGAAGAAACAAAAAAGGTAGAAACGACCTATCTTTTCCCCCACCAGTTTTTTATTATCAAACCGGGTTGTTTGCATAGCGTCAATATTCCGTCTTCGCTGGTTTCCTTGGGTTTAGAATTCGTTACGGAAGAAGGCGACATTCTCGAATATATGCAAAATGCAAAATACGTCGCTAATTTACCATTAGCGCAAAAATTATTAAAAGAGTTTCAAGACGTTTTAATTTTCCACGACAATCAAAACGTTGCCTATCTTCTAAATCAGTTCAAAAAGTTTATCTTGGAAGAATCAAATGATATTTTCTTAAATGAAATTTATGAATTGGAATTAAAAAGACTGCTTATTGAAATATTAAAATGCACCAAAGAGTCCAACTTTATATCCGGACAAAATATCTACATAAAAAAGGCGGTTTCTTATATTCAAGCGAACTATAATCAAAACTTAAACGTAAAAAAGGTGGCGGATTATTTGGAAATTTCCGAGCCTTATTTACAAAAGATGTTTCGAAATAATTTAAATACTTCCATTCACTCTTTTATCAATCAAACCCGTATCACAAAAGCCAAAAATTTGATAGCAAATACCAATTTCCCGATTAAGAAAATAGCAAAGGA
>JBGVRC010000072.1:0-15386 GCA_045128055.1 Candidatus Scatosoma sp.
ACGTATCTTATCGATAATATCCGTTCGATTTCGCAGGAAGAGTATGAAAATGCTTTGCCCAAAGAAATACCCCACTTCTACAACGCAACGATCGGAGAAACGGACGGGAACGACGCGATCAGCGACATTACTTTAAATGCAAGTACGCATTCGAATGCGTCTGCGACGATTTTGCCCCAGCCGACCGATACGGAAGCTATGTCCTATTATCGCTTCAAAGGCGACTACGGTTTAAACGATTTTCTCGTGTTTGATTTCACGGGTAATAATATGCCTATCTTGTCTTTCTTCAATACCGAAGTAGACAAGACGGTATATAATCACGCGGAAAATGCGGACGTAAAGGGTTGGATTGTTTCCAACGGTATCACGAACAGCGACGGTACGCCGCACAGCGGTTGGTCGGGCGCATACGCAAATCGTATCAACTTAATCGGACCTTATAAAATCTCTTATAAGTTCGACGATAACGGTACGGGGACAAAGCTTTCGCAGGTGAGAGCGGCTGTGGCTTCCAACTCGCCGATTACAATGGCGAAATTGAAGGCTTCTACGGACGAATACCGTATGGTAGTCGGCTGGGTAGAACACGCTACGAAAGCTACCGCTATGAGTTTGCGTATGGTTGTGTGGAATTTGACCACGGGCGAACGCATTGTAGATTTCACGGAAGGCGAAGTTGCAAAGGCGGATTGGACGGGCGACATCGCTTTGTATGGGCATTTCGGCAGAACAACGACTATTGATAAGCTGTATCCCGTTGTGAACGGTTTGGACAACGCGCTTGCGTTATATACGCCCGCTATGGTAACGTACAACGCTACTTGGAGCGGCGATGATTTGATTTTATCGGCAGGTTCGTATGAAGGCAGCACAGTTGCGCCTACGTCCGCGGATATGTCCTATATTGCTTTCAACGGCACGTACGGAATGAACGATTTTATCGTGTTTGATATTACGGGCGACAATATGCCTTTCGTTTCTTTCTTCAATAATCAAGTGACGAATACGGTATTCAACGCTGAAAATGACGCCAGCGTGAAAGGTTGGGTGCTCGGAAACGGGTTATACCAAAACGACGGTACAGTATACGAAACGAACAGCGTATATTGGAAGAGATTGTGTATTTTTGGCCCGAATAAGATTGCAAAATACGATGAAACGCTTTCAGGGCAGTTCCGCAGCGTTTTGGGCGACGCAAGCAACCCTAATATGCTTAGTATGTACAGTTTGCAAAGCGCAACCGACGCCTACCGCGTGATTATCGGCTGTGTGAGCGCGGCTGGAAGAAAAGATAAACACTTTATTCAAATTGGCGTTATCAATATGGTAACGGGAGAAGTTGTATACAAGACGACGGAAGATCTTATCGCTTGGACGACGGACTATACCGAAGGCGCTATCGCTTTGCACGGTCAGTTCGGCAAAACGACGGTAATCGATAAGGTGCTTGGCGTGGAAGAAAACACCACAATGGACGCATTGCTTGCAAAATACGCCGTAAAGGATAGCGATTATTCGGACGAAGCGGCGGTTACGCTCGATAGATACGGCTATGCGAGTCTTTCCAACGGTCAGTGGACGATTGACGGGACGAATCAGGTTACGAATCCCACCGATTACAGATTGGACGCAAACGCTTATGCGACCTACAAAAACGCAGGCTTTAATATCGTGCTTGCGCAAGATATGATAAACCCTGACGTGGACGCAGAGACGTGGGCGGCGGAAGGCAAAGTATATATGGATTTGGCATATCAAGCAGGCTTGAAAGTCATTTTGACCGACTGGCACTTCCAAATTCTTTCTAAACCTATTACGATAGGTAGCAAAGGGGCGGTACAGGTGTCTAATGAAACCTATAAGCCTTGGATTATTGCCACGGACGCGTCGGCAACGACGGGGCTTGCGGCGGAATACTTAAAACAAATGACGGCGACGGGACTTACCGTAGATACGACGAGATTTGCAAGCAGGGACGCGTTGGATAGCTACGTTAGAGCGCAGCTTGCGCAGTATAAAGACCATCCCGCCTTCTACGGCGTAATGCTTGCAGATGAACCGTCTTATCTCAATGCGTACTGTTACAGCGAGATTTACAAATCGATTAAGCGCGTTATGCCCGATTGTTACGTACAGTACAATTTGCTTCCTATGGAATCGGATTCCGCCGCGATAGAAAGATATTATACCGGGGTAGAAAACGAAAAGGCAACCAGCGCGCAAATTGAAGCGGCGTATAGGCAATACGTTGAACTCTTCCTTGACGCGATGGGTACGGATTATATTCAGTACGACGACTATCCTTTCAAGTCGGCTACGGACGGTATGTGGTTCTGGGAAACGACTACGCCTTACGTGGATACTACGTCGCTTCGTAATATTCAGCTCGTAGCGGAAATTGCAAAGGAACGCGGGCTTTCCGTGAAGGTGGTAACGCAGTCCTGCGTGATGAAAAAAGGCGGTTCGGACGGCGAGCTGCTTATTCGTCAGATTACGGAAAACGACGCGCGTTGGCTCAATAACTATCTGATGGGCTTCGGGGTAAAGCAAATCAATTACTTTACCTATTGGACAAAACACTCGAATAGTTCTTCGGGCGAGTATTTCGAAGACGACGGTTCGTTTGTCAACCGCGACGGTACGACGACGGCAGTATACGACTTTATGAAGACGATTATGGCGAATAATACGGCGTTTGCGCCTACGATTAGCCATTTCGATTACAATGCAAGTAAAGTGGTCGGCTCGAACAACGGAAGCCAAAACAACGCTCATATTTCTTGGAGCAGCAGTTTGACGGCAGACGTGTCGTTCCGTTTTGTTACGGGCGTAACGACGAGCCTTGAATATACGCTTGTAACCGAGTTGTATGATTCGGATAACTATAATTATATGTATATGGTTATGAACACGATTGACCCGAATGAAGGCGGTACGCAAACCGTTACGGTAACGTTTGACGGTACGTTCGATACGGTTTACGTATACGACCAAACGGGCGTGAGAACGGCTGTAACGCTTACGAATAATACGTATACCGTAACGCTTACGGCAGGTCAAGCGGTGTATTTGTTGCCATATTAAAAACAAAAATGAAGTGCGTCGAGAGATTTGCATAAAAAAATTTCTCGACGTGCTTTCGCACGTTTAAAGTGGAGTTGCCTGCGGGGAAACATAACAGCGCTGACGGATAAAAAGGAGCGCGTATCTTTACAGAAAGCAGGATATTTTTTGAGAGATAAATAAAGGATAGAATAGCAATGAAACAATACTTATTGCCTACGAAGATCGTAGACGGAGCTAAAATCGAAAATGCGGACACGCTTTTTCGTGGGAAAGGATTATACGCTACGCTCAATTATAGTATGGAAGCGAGAAAGGGCTACTTAAAAATGCAAGGTATGGGCTCGTTTATCGTTTTGGATTTTGGTAAAGAAATGAACGGCGGTATCCGTATGATTACCAATGAAATACCTTACGGAAGCTGTAAGGTACGTATTCGTTTTGGAGAAAGTTTGGGTGAAGTCAACTCCAATATCAAAGAAAAGAACGCTACCAACGATCATGGCCCGCGTGATTTCGAAACGTTGGTCAGCACGTACGCCGACGCAACGGTAGGACAAACGGGTTTCCGTTTCGTGCGTATCGATCTTTTGGAAGACAAGTATATCTACTTCAAAAATATCTATTGTAAAAATCACATTCTTGCCCAAAAACCTATTTATACGTATCAAGGAAAGGACGAGAGAATTGCAAAGATTTTCGAAGTGGCAAAACGCACGGTCGATTTATGCGCTTCGGAAGGCTATGTTTGGGACGGCGTGAAACGCGACAGAGTATTATGGGTGGGGGATTTAGCGCCCGAAGTGATGGCGCTGAGCTCGCTCTACGGTAGATTGCCTGTTGTGGAAAGGTCGTTGGATTTGGCTAAAAAATTAACGCCCACACCCAAATTTATGAATGATATTTACACGTATTCTATGTGGTGGATTATCATTCTTGCCGATTACTATAAGGAATTTGGCTGCAAGCAATATATCAAAAAGCATATGCGTTATTTGGTAGAATTGCTGGATTTATTAGATGGTTTGGTAGATGAAAAGGGCGATTTGAATAGAAAGATTAGATACATAGTGGATTGGCCTACGAAAGATTCCGTAGACGAGCTTGTTGGCGTTAGAGTAATTTTCCTTATGGCGCTCAACGGCGCGACGGAGCTTTTGAATGCGTTTGGTTTATCTACCGAGAAAGCAACGCAAATCAAAGAGAAAGTATTAAAACAACCCTTAATTGCGCAAGAGAAAAAGCAGGTAATCGGGTTGAAGTATTTTGCTACGGGTCAGCTCACGGACGAAGAATACGAAAAGCTTACGGAAGGCGGTATAAAAGGTTTTTCTACGTTTATGAGTTATTACGTTTTGTCGGCGATCGCATCGCGCGATGAAAATCTTGCGATCGAATTGATGAAAGAATATTACGGCGCAATGCTGGATAGGGGCGCAACGACGTTTTGGGAAGATTTCCACGTTGAATGGTTGGAAGGCTCGGGACGTATCGATGAAATCGACCCGAATAAAAAAGATATTCACGGCGATTTCGGCGCGCATTGTTACGTTGGATTCCGTCACAGTCTTTGCCACGGTTGGTCTGCGGGCGTAGTAAAATTCATCAAAGAACATTGCCGTGATTAACTTTTAACGGTAAAGGAGAAGAGCATGGAAAAAAAAGGTAAATATTTCGGCGTAATGTTGGATATGTCCAGAAATGCGGTAATGAAACCGCAGCAGGTAAAGACGTTTGCTTCGTTGATACGCAAAATGGGCTACAATATGCTTCAACTTTACACGGAAGATACGTACGAAGTCGAAAACGAGCCGTATTTCGGTTATATGCGCGGTAGATATACGCAGGACGAATTAAAGGACATCGTATCGTATTGCGAAAGTATCGGCGTTGAAGTGATACCCTGTATTCAGACTTTGGCGCATTTGGCGCAAATTTTCCGTTGGAAACCGTACGGCGGGATTAATGACTTTGCAGATATTTTGTTGGTAGGGGAAGACCGCACGTACGAATTGATTGAAAATATGTTCAAAACGTTGCGTAAATGCTTTTCCACACAATACGTCCATATCGGTATGGACGAAGCGCATATGTTGGGGCTTGGCAAATATCTTGAAAAACACGGGCTCGAAAACCGCTTTGAGATTTTGCAAAAGCATCTTTCCCGCGTTGTGGAAATTGCCCAAAAATACCATTTTAAACCGATTATGTGGTCGGATATGTTTTTCCGCTTGGCTAACAACGGGGAATATTATCCCCAAGAGCCGATTTTCCCGAAAGAAGTTGCGCAGATGTTACCCCAAAATTTAGGTTTGGTATATTGGGATTATTACCATACGGAACAAGAATATATGGCAAAGATGCTGCGCGCGCATTTGCAATCGGGAAACGAAACTTGGTTTGCAGGCGGAGCGTGGACTTGGACAGGCTTTGCCAGCGGGAATAAATATACCTTGGAAACGATGTTGCCTGCAATGAAAGCGGCTTCGGAATGCGGCGTGGAAAATATATTCATAACTTTGTGGGGCGATAACGGTAAAGAATGTTCTTATTATTCGGTATTACCTTCTCTTTTTGCTATTAAAAAGGCGTATGAAGGCGTTACCGATGAAAAGGTCGTTCAAAAAGAGTTTAAAGAAATTGTCGGCGTAGACTACGAAGCTATGATGTCGTTGGATATCCCCAATTACGTAGGCGGCAACGAAAATTGTCAAAGGAATATTGCCAAACGTATGCTGTATAGCGATCCGGTTACGGGCGTGTTAGACACTACGGTCAAGCCAGGGGTCACGGACGAGTATAAAGCGCACGCGACACATTTGCGGACCTACGCGGAAGGCGAATATGCGTATTTATTTGAAAACGCAGCGGCGTTGTGCGATTTCTTGTCTGTCAAATATGACCTTGGAAAACGAACGCGTGAAGCCTATAAAATGAAAAATACCGATACCATGTCCGCGTTGATTGAAGATTACAAGAAAGCGGAAGCCTATTTAGATATGTTTTACGAAGCATTTCGCCATCTTTGGTTTACGGAAAACAAAGCGCAAGGTTTTGAAGTGCAAGACCTTCGTTTGGGCGGTTTGAAGCAGCGTATTGCGCATTGTCGTAGACGGCTTACCGAATATGCAAACGGAGAAAGCGCAAGTATTCCCGAATTAGACGAAGAATTGTTGGATTATTTTGGAAACGGAAAGGAATACTCCGAAGAAACGGGGGCGGCGTGTCTTTCTTGGTGGCGTTCGGCGCTCGTGCATTTGGTATAAAAGCGTCGATTGCGTATTACATAGCAAGATTTATTTTAATAGAATGATTATAAAATAACAGCGAGCTGACCATAACGGTCAGCTCGCTGCATTTTGATATTGTTTTGCCTTGATGGATAAATAGTACCAAGAAACGGCTTAATCAGACGTTAATTGCTGGATATTTTTCGGGGAAATGCCATACGCTTTTTTAAAGGCTTTGCTGAAAGAGTATAAGTTATATCCAAGCATTTCGGCTATTTCACCGATGCTTTTCTTTTTTTCCAAAACGAGCGCTTTACCCGTTTCCATTTTGCGGTTTTGGTAATAAGTAGAAAGGGTTTTGCCCGTTGTGCGTTGGAAAAGACCGGAAAGATACCCATAGCTGTAATTAAATTTAGTCGCAAGGTCTTCCAGCTTTTTCAACGTGTAGATATGCGTGTCTATATAATTCATCAGTTGAAAACAAAGCACTTCAGGCTCGGAAACGGCAGGTGTATTTTGTTGAATATGATTAAAATCGCGTATCAAGTACGTCAAAATGAGCTGAAAAATGTTGGTAAGGGCGGTTTGCGCGTGGGGCTGTTCATCGGAGATAAACTCGGAAATAGCCCACCCGACGAGTTGCGAAATTTTGTCGTCTTGTACGACGCGTTTATCTCCGCCGCGGCAATTTCGCGTGATGTTTTTCAAATCCCTTCCAAGGCTTTTGTTGGCGCAAGTAAAAGAGAAAAAGTCGTATTCCAAACGAATTTCTTTATCCGCGCGGATTTCGTGGACGTCGCAGGGGAAAGAAAGGTAAATATCCCCCGCATACACGGCGGTTTCTTCGCCGTTTGTGATAATCGTGCCGCTGCCTTTGGTCACAAGTGTAAGCTCAAACCAGTTCAAATGCGGATGGGCGGCAATAATTTGCGCGGGTTCGCAATACCGCCTGCCCAGCTGCACAAGGCTGACGCCGTCAAAAGGCAGGGGATTTTCCATGTAATCGTTGCTTAAAAGATAGCGAGTTTTGTTTTCAAGCATAGTAACTTCTCCTGCTTATATTTTACTGTAAAGCGTCGCTTGTGTCAATATTTTTGATAAGAAAACAATAAAAAACAACCCTAAATTTACTTAAAATATGAAAAAATGATAAATTATATATGAATTTTAGCCATTTACAATTTTTTAGGATAGTTTTATAATAAAACAAAAACTCCAAGGAGAATAGTATGACGGTTATAGCAGTAATTGGTTGCGGAAGAATTTCCGATATGGCGCATTTTCCCGCGCTTTCGCAAATGGAAAACGTACGCATTAAGTACGCTTGCGATTTATGGATTGAAAAGGCGCAGGAAAAGAAGATAAAATTCCCCAAAATCGAACAGGTAATCACCGATTACAAGGTGGCTTTGGCGGACGAAGAAGTGGACGCGGTATTTGTGCTTACCCCCAACTACGCGCATTATACCATAACCATGGACGCGTTGAAGGCGGGGAAACACGTGCTTTGCGAAAAGCCCATCACCGTCAATTACGCGTTGTCGCTGGAAATGGCGCAAGAAGCGGAAAAACAAGGCAAAATTTTGGATATAGGCGTGTGCAACCGCTATCAAAAATCGGTGGAAATGCTGCGCGAATGGGCGGACGCAGGTAAATTCGGCAATATTTATCACGTATATTGCTCTTTCCGTGATTTTAGAAATATTCCCGGGCTTGGCGGCGCGTTTACCACCAAATCGCAATCGGGCGGCGGCGTTTTGATTGACTGGGGGATTCATTTCCTTGACCTTATTTTGTACGTGCTTGGCGGCGCGAAAATTAAGAGCGTTACCTGCGACGCGTACAACGAAATGGCAAAGGATATGAAATCGTATAAATATAACGGTATGTGGGCGGAAGATACGTCTAATATCGAAAACGGAACGAACGACGTCGACGATTTTATCACGGGGCATATTCGCACGGACAAAGCGAGCATCTCCTTCAACGGCGCGTGGGCGCAAAACATCAACAAATACGAGCTTTTTATCGATTTTATGGGGGATAAAGGCGGCGCAAGATTGACCTACGGCGGAAAATTCGAGTTCTACGACGGGCAAACCTTAGAAACGATTAACCCCGAATACGATATTCCAAATATGTATCTTTGCGAAGATACGGCGTTTGTGCAGTCGATTGAAACGGGTGTAAAGGATAAGAACAATATCGAAAATATTTTGGAAAGTATGAAGCTTTTGGACGCTTTGTACGTATCGGCTGAGAAAAAGCAGGAGATTACGTTATGATGAAAACGATTGGCTTTATCGATTATTTCTTAAACGAGTGGCACGCCAACGAATATCCCGCAATGATACAGGCGTACAACGAAAAAAACGGAACGGATTATCAGCTTCAATACGCTTGGGCGGAGATGGATATCCCCGGCGGTATGTCGACGGACGAATGGTGCGCGCAACGCGGCGTAACCCGTTGTGATTCCATTCAAGAGCTTTGCGAGAAATGCGATTACGTGTTCGTTTTAGCACCGTCCAACCCCGAAAAGCATTACGAGTACGCCAAAGCGGTGTTTGCGTGCGGAAAAAGCCCGTATATCGACAAAACTTTCGCGCCCGATTTAAAAACGGCGCAGGCGATTTACGATATGGCAAAAGAGCGCGGCGTCAAGTTTTTCAGTAGCTCCGCTTTACGGTACGCAGACGAACTCAACGCGTACCTGGGTGGCGCAAAATGCATTTTTACCACGGGCGGCGGGTCGAATTTGGACGAATACATCATTCACCAAATCGAAATGGCGGTAAAATGTTTGGGCGTTGGCGCGGATAAGCTGCGGTATGAAAAAAATGCCGATCAAGAATGGGTAGAAATTGCGTATGCAGACGGGAGAAGCGCAAAAATGCTGTTTGCGCCCTGTATGCCGTTTACGGCAACCGTTTCCACCGCGGACGAAACCAAGTATTTGCCTATCCACTCGGCGTTTTTCGATAATTTGATTGCGGATATCTTCCATTTCTTCGAAACGGGCGAAAGGTCGTTTTGCCCTTGCGAAACGTTGGAAGTGATGAAAATACGCGAAGCGGTCATAAAAGCAAAGGCAGGCGTTGGGGAATGGTTAAAGCTTTAAAAAAATTGCGTGTGGGCGTAATCGGCTGCGGTAGAGTTTCCGTTATGCATTTGGGTTCTATTCGGCTTCTGGACGAAGCGGAATTGGTGGCTTGTTGCGATATAAAAAAGGGAAAAGCGGAAGAAGCGGCGGAAAAATACGGCGTTAAGGCGTACGTTTCGTATGAAGAAATGTTGGAAAAAGAGCATTTGGACGCCGTACATATTTGTTTGCCCCATTATTTGCACGCCAAGGTGGCTTGCTATGCCTTTGAAAAAGGGGTAAACGTCTTGACGGAGAAGCCTATGGACGTGGATTTACAAAGCGCGGAAAAAGCTGTGCAAAAAGCAAAAGAAAAGGACGTTTTATACGGCGTAATTTTTCAATGCCGTTACAACAATTCGGCGCAGCTTGTTAAAAAAGCCGTTAAAAGCGGCAAGTTGGGCAAGATTATTTCCGCGCGTTCCACGCTTACTTGGACTCGTCCCGACAGCTATTACGTGGAAAGCGATTGGAAAGGGACTTGGGACAAAGAAGGGGGCGGCGTTGTCATCGACCAAGCCATTCATTCCATTGATTTGGTGAATTGGATAGTGGATAGCGAAGTGGAAAGCGTTTCTTGTTCGATGGCGAACAGGGGACACAAAATCGTAAAGGTGGAAGACAGCGCGGAAGGGCTGATTACCTATAAAAACGGCGTAAAATACGGTTTTTACTGTATGAACAATTACGGCTGTGACGAACCGATTGAAATTCGTTTATACTGCGAAAAAGGTAAGGTCGTTTTTGGGTATGACGACGCGTATATCTATTATAACGACGGCGCGCGGGAAGAAGCGCACCAGGACGAAAATACGGCGGAATACGAAGGCGGAAAGGATTATTGGGGATTTCAGCATATTCGACAAATCCATCAATTTTATCAAGCGGTTTTAGGAAAAGAGCCGTTGGAAATCAGCGGCAAAGTTGCTTTAAAAACGCACCGCTTAATTATGGAAATTTACAAAATGAGTAAGGCAGGTATGCGATGAAAATAGGCGTAATTACAGATTGTTTCAAAAAAACGCACGAAGAAGGCATAAAACAAGCCGCGTTTTTAGGGCTTGACGGCGTGCAAATTTATGCAACCACGGGGGATTTTTCTCCTGAGCTTTCCGAAGAAGAAAAAGCGGCGTATAAAACATTATTAAAGGAAAAGGGCTTGGTTGTTTCCGCTTTGTGTGGCGATATGGGCGGCTATGGCTTTGAACGGGAAGAAGACAACGCGGAAAGGATAGAAAAAACCAAACGCATTATCGACCTTGCCGTGGAGTTTGGCGCAGGCGTGGTTACGACGCATATCGGGGTAATCCCCGAAGAAAAGACCCACCCCAGGTACGCGATTATGCTTGCGGCGTTGACGGAATGCGGTTTGTACGCGAAAGCAAAAGGGGTGACGCTTGCCATTGAAACGGGTCCCGAAAAAGCGGCGACCTTGCTTGCGTTTGTGCAAGACACCCAAGGCGGCGTGGGGGTGAATCTCGACCCTGCGAACTTTGTAATGGTTACAGGGCAAGACCCCGTGGAAGCGGTGTATTTGTTAAAGGACTATATCGTACATACCCACGTTAAAGACGGAAGAATGCTCGACAAAAATCAAAACCCGACGGAAGTTTATCACGCTTTTGCCGTGGGCGGCGTGGACGCGTTGAATGCGTGCAAGGGCTTTGTGGAATTGCCTATCGGGGACGGCGACGTGGACTGGGATAGGTATTTGTCTGCTTTGAAAGAAATCCAATACGCGGGCTTTTTGACGATTGAAAGAGAATGTGGGGACGATCCCCAAAAAGACATCGCGCTTGCGGTTGCGTATTTGAAAAAAGCGTTGGCGAATTAGTATATTTCCCATAAGCAGACGGTCATTACGTTTACGGAGTAAAAAATGAAAACTTTATGCGGAAGAAACGTTGACATTTTTCTATAACAAGTGTATACTTATTTTGGTATGTTGTTAGAGCGGCGAAGCGCTTTGGCTTAGCAAGGTCAACAGGCTACGCGCCGCAAAGGAGTGATTATGATTTGGAATGGTAAGAAAAAGGCAATAACGTTTAGTTTCGACGACGGGGTAACGCAGGATATCCGCACCATCGAGATTTTGGATAAATACGCCTTAAAGGCGACCTTTAACTTAAATTCGGGGAAATTTGGTACGAACAATCCCTACGAGCCCAACGGGAAAGTAGTGGATAGAGTACTGATTGAACCTACGCAAGTCAAGGAAGTGTACAAAAACCACGAAGTAGCCGCGCATACGGTAGGTCATTTTAATTTGACGACCTTGCCCGATTCTTGCGTAGTATGGCAGGTGGAAAAAGACAGATTGTTGTTGGAAGAGCTGACGGGCAAAGCCGTATGCTGTATGGCATATCCCTGCGGCGGCGTAAACAACGACGAGCGTGTGGCGAATCTCATCAAAAACCAAACGCAAATACGTTTTGCGCGAACGATTACCAGTACCTATTCGTTTGATATGCAGGAAAAGTTGTATCAGTTTCATCCCACCGCGCATTTTAGGGACGAAAGAATTTTTGAGCTTGCGGAAGCGTTTTTGGCAATGAAAACGGACGAACCGAAGTTGTTTTATATTTGGGGACATACTTACGAATTAGACGCAACGGACGGCGCGTGGGAACGCTTTGAAAGATTGTGTCAAATGATTTCCGGGAAGGAAGATATTTTCTACGGAACAAACAGCGAAGTGATTTTTGATGAATAATAATGTGAACAAAGCGCAATAAAACCACGCCGCTACGGCGTGGTTTTGTTGTACAAATCATACGAAAAACGCAAATGACGGCTCCGTTTTGTATGTGCGTAGAAGAAAGAATGGGGCGTTTGGTATATTTTTTAGTATAAAATGTTCATATTTTTTCTTGCTTTCTCCCGTTTGGTTATGTTATAATGATACCGTTGTAGAAAAACAAAGTTTACATAGCCTTTAAAAGGAGTTTTGAAGATGAAAAAAGTACAAAAGATTGCAATTATGACGGGCGGCGGCGATTGTCCCGGCTTAAATCCCGTAATTCGCGCTGTGGTGAAAACGGCTATTTCCAAATACGGCGTGGAAGTAGTAGGGGTGCGCCACGGTTATCACGGACTTTACCACGGCGATTTTATCAAGCTCGGCTTGGACGACGTAGAAGAAATTATTACGCGCGGCGGTACGATTTTATACAGCTCGAACAAGGATAATTTATTCCAATATCCCGTAAAAGACGCAGACGGGAATTTTGTCCGTGATGAAAACGGCAAGCTTACCTACGAAGACGTTTCCGACGTCGCAGTAGAGCATTTGAAGGGGGCAGGTATCGATGCATTGTTCATTTTGGGCGGCGACGGTACGCTTACTTCGGCAAGAGATTTCTCCCGCAAGGGCGTAAACGTAATCGCTATCCCCAAGACGATTGACAACGATTTGGCAAACACCGATTACACGTTTGGCTTCGACACGGCAATTTCCGTGGCTACGGACGGGCTTGACCGCGTTCGTACGACGGGTATGTCCCACCACCGCGTAATGGTTGTGGAAATTATGGGACGCGGCGCAGGCTGGATGACATTGCACGCAGGTATCGCAGGCGCGGCTGACGCCATTTTGATTCCCGAAATTCCCTATGATATCAACAAAGTAGCGGAAAAAATCAAACAAGACAAAGCCAAGGGCAAAGAATTTTCCATCGTTGCCGTTTCCGAAGGCGCGAAGTCCTTGGACGGTAAGCAAGTGGTGTTAAAGGTTATCGAAGACAGCGCGGATTCCATTCGTTTGGGCGGCGTTGGCGCAATCGTAGCAGACCAGCTTGAAAAATTGACGGGCTCGGAAGCAAGAGCGACTACGCTTGGTCACATTCAACGCGGCGGCGTTCCTACGGCGCACGATAGGGTGCTTTCTTCCCGCTACGGCTACGCAGCTGTGGAGCTTTGTATGAAAGGCGGCTTTGGCAGAATGGTTGCTTTGCAAGGCGATGAAATCGTAGACGTTTCCTTGGAAGACGTAATCGGACAAAAGACGAAGAACGTTGACCCTAACGGCGAGCTTGTAACCATGGCGAAAGCAATGGGCGTTTGCTTCGGAGACTAATAAATTAAATATCGCATTGTAAAATCTTCATCATTATGCCTTCTATCTTTTTGGGAATGAATATCGAAACGATTGAAATATTTTTAAAAGTATACTATAATAATCTCATCGATAAATAAGAATTTGACGAGATATAAAAGATGCAAAACTTCGGAATGTCAATGTTATGGTTTTGGACGAGTTACGTACTTGTAACCTGTGTAGGCATACTTCACACTATTTTTAATATTTACGTGCTAAAAATGAAACCAATGGACGAAAACGGTATGGGTGAGGGTTATGAGAAAACGAAACCGTGGCATCCGCTTTATAATATCCTTCTGTTTTCGCTGTTTGGTTGGCTCTATATGAATGGTCTTTCCGCTCCCACAATAGCCGAAGCGCTTATAACGGGAGCAATATGGTCAGGCATCTGTATCGTCTTTGATGTCTTTGGGTGGGTGCTTATTAAACATCCGTGGAGTTTATCTTTCAAAGAGTTCTATGTAGATTATCAACCGTGGATTGCACTCATATATCTGGCGATATTCTCAGGCCCTACGGTTGGATATTTGTTTGCACTGATTTAATCAAATTCCAATTTATCGAGCTGTTGCATAATAGAAAAATTAGAGTTATCCACAAAACCGTGGGTAACTTTTTCTTTTCTCTCTTGTATATATGACAAGGCACACGCCACGCTCACAAGGGAAATTTTTAGAGCGTACTTGTAGCAAACAAGTACGCTCTACGGTCGTCGGTCATTTTTAGGCAAAAATCAGCTCTACTTGTATAGATAGGCACACGCTGCGCTCATCGACAAAAATGAAGCTAAATTTACCCTTTACTTGTATTAAGCCAAGCCCACGCATAAAAACCAAATGGCTATTTTGGGCGGTTTTGTAGGTCGTAAATCAGGGGGGGGACAAGTAGGTCTAGGGGGGTGGTATTATGCATATACAATATAGTGTAAAATTTTTTAAATACTAATCGTTTTCATCCCCGATAATCTTTATCGGGAATTTTTTTGTTCGGATTTGTTTATCGCCCATGATTTGGTTGTAGACGTACTGTGCGGCGTAATATCCAATGTTTTTTCCGTCTTGTTCGATGATGTAAGGGCGAATAGCTTTTCTTTCCGCAAAGGAAATTTCGTTGTCAAATACGACCACGCGCAGCTTTTCTGGGGTGGGGATATTCAACTCAGTGATTGCCGAATATGCCGTTGATAGATATACGTCCGTTACGATAAGTGCGTCGGTGGCGGGATTCTTTTGTAAAAAGTCTTTAATGCTTTTATAAACGTAGTCGCGATTGTTTGATTTTAAAATAAGTAAATTTGTGTTTTGAACAGACCCATAATATTTCAATAGTCCCGTGTTGTAGCCGTTGATTCTTTCTTCCACGGCGGTAGCAAGGGAAGATTCGTGCGTAACGAAAATAGGTGTTTTATATCCTTTCGCGTGTAAATATTTGACGATGTCAATCATTGCGTTGTGGTTATCGGTGGAAATAAACGATAAATTAAGTGCTTTTAAATAGCGATCGATAATAACCAAGGGATATTTGTTGATGGAAATTTTTAAAAGCGTTTCGTTGTAATATTCGTTATCGATGGGGAAAAGAATTACGCCATCATAGTTGGAATAAAATGCAAGTTCTAAAATTTGCTTTTCTTTTTTAAGAGTTTCTTCCGTAATCTTGATGGAAAGGTCGATATTGTTTTCTTCGCAAAATTTCGTAATGCCCGAATAGATTTGTTGCATAAACGCCGTTTTCAGAGAAGGGGTGATAAAAAGTAAATGTTGTTTTATGCGGCTTTCTCCTTGCGTGGAAGAATCGTCATTTTTGATAAAATAGCCTTTCCCGTGAATAGCTTTCACATAGCCTTGCT
>JBGVRC010000073.1:0-4830 GCA_045128055.1 Candidatus Scatosoma sp.
CCGCCAAGCGTTCGTAATCCACTTCCACGGGTTTTGCTTCGGGAATAGCAATCTTCGCCGCAACCGCCGCCGCAATCGCTTCCATATCCAACGCCTTTTCCAAAGCGTTGATTACGTCGCCTTCGATACGAGCGTAGTCAACGGATTCCGCAGCGGGAATATTTTCGGCAACCTTTTCCGCCGTCGTATCAATGATACGGTTGTAATCGATTTCCGTTTCCTTTGCTTGGGGAATGGAATCGATAAGCGCGGATACCTTGTCACCTACTTCTTCCACGATGCGGGTGTAATCTACGTCTTCTGCCGCAGGAATTGCCGCAATCGCGTCGAGAACGCGCTGGCTATGTACTTCGACGTTGCTGTTTACGCCGTCGATCATCTTTTGGCATTGATCTTCCGTGGGAAGATACGCGTCCGCAAGGCGGGTGTTTACGTCGCCGAGCGTTTTGTCTACGCCGTCCACCTTGGAAGAAATGCTTTCTTCTACGCCTTTCAGCTCTTCCAGCGCCGCTTGCAATTTTTCAATCGCGGACAGTTTGTTTTCAATCGCGGACAATTTTTCATCGATCCCATCGTTTAAGATGTTCTCCATGCCGCTGTAAACGTGTTCGGTCTGCTTATAGCCGTAACGAATTTCTTTGGTAATCAATTCGCACGATTCGTCGTTGCCGCTCTTGATTGCTTCACACAAAGCTTCTACTTGCGCAATCGAGTTGCGAACTTCAACCATAAGCTCGTCTTTCATCACTTCGATATCACGCGAAATCGCTTGATACAAAACTTCCCTTTTGTCCGCCATTTTTGCACCTCTGTTATTCTCGCCAAGCGAGTTTTTATTTTTATTTTTCGTTTTTTTCTTGAAAACGTCACGAAAAACATTTTCCTATCCATTCGTTGCCCTAAAAACGGGCATAGCAGGTACGCAACCAAGCTTTTTCTTTTGAAAAACTATGCAATACCGCTTATATGCCATTATTATAGCATATTCCAAGCCGTTGGTCAAGGGGTTAAGGAAAAATTTTTTGCAAAAACGGGTGTTTTTTAGGTACTTTTTTGCCATTTTTTATATTTATTTGTTTTTCGCGACCACTTTTCAATTTTTTTCAACGTTTCAAGGTGTTTTTGGCGGACAACGCATACCTGCCCTATCCGTTTACTTATTTTTCGTGAAAATTCTTTGGAACAATTTTACGATTTCTACAATGGGAAGCACCGCAAAGCCAAGCCCTGCCGCAATCGCGTATTCCACAACACCAACGTGGGTAAATCCAAACGCGTCGCCAAGGAAAGGCACTTCGCAAACGAGCGTCGTAAGCAAGAGCGAACCAAGGCCTGCAAGCCAAAGCAGTTTGTTTTGTTTCTTCACGCTAAACAAGCTCTTTCTCTGCGAACGCATATTAAAGCTGTGGAAAATTTCCGCCATGGACATAGTAAGGAACGCCATCGTCATACCATGCGAGCTGTCGCCAAGCCCCCAAACGCCGTTTTCAATTCTGTAACCAACCAAGAACGAGAAGAGTACAAGGATAGCAACGAGCGCGCCTTGATATACGATATCCACGCCCATACCGCCTGAGAATACCCCTGCTTTCGCATTTCTGGGTTTTCGTTTCATAATGTCGGATTCCGCCGATTCCGTACCGAGCGCAAGCGCAGGGAAGGTGTCGGTAACAAGGTTGATCCAAAGCAAATGCACGGGGTTCAATAAGGTAAACCCGAGCAAGGTTGCCACGAATACACCGATTACCTCGCTCATATTCGAAGCCAACAAATACTGAATGGCTTTACGGATATTATCGTAAATTCTACGTCCTTCTTCTACCGCGCCGACGATGGTAGCGAAGTTGTCGTCCGTAAGCACCATATCCGCTACGTTTTTGGTAACGTCCGTACCCGTAATACCCATACCGACGCCGATATCCGCCGCCTTAATGGACGGCGCGTCGTTGACGCCGTCGCCCGTCATTGCCGTAACGCAGCCAGCGTTTCTCCACGCATTGACGATACGCGTCTTATGTTCAGGCTGTACACGCGCGTACACGCCGATAGAACGGAATTCCTTTTCGAAGGTTTCATCGTCCATTTCATCGAGCTGCGAGCCGGAAATCGCACGAATGCCGTCTTCCAAAATACCAAGCTCTTTCGCAATCGCCGTAGCCGTATCCACGTGGTCGCCCGTAATCATAATCGGACGAATCCCCGCGCCGCGACACTGTTCAATCGCCGCCTTAACCTCGGGACGAACGGGGTCGATCATACCGCAAAGCCCTACGAAGCAAAGCTCCGTTTCCAAAGCTTCGGGTGCAAAATCCGCAGGTTTTTCCGACCATACTCTTTGCGCGCACGCAAGCACACGCAACGCTCTGTCCGCCATAGCCTTGTTCGCCGCGAGAATTTCCCCGCGGTATGCTTCCGTCATAGGCAATACTTCGCCGTCTTTCAGATAATGGGTGCAAAGCCCGATAACCACGTCGGGCGCGCCCTTCGTGTACTGCACAAGCCCGTTTTTCGTTTGATGTACGGTGGACATCATTTTACGGTTGGAATCGAAAGGAGCTTCCCCTACGCGCGCGTTTTCCTTTTTAAGGACGGGGTTTTTAAACCCTAATTTATCCGCCCAAACGACCAAAGCCGTTTCCGTAGGTTCGCCCGTAACCGTGCCTTCTTCGTCAATCGCCGCGTCCGAGCAAAGCGCCATACCGCAAGCAATTTTCGCTTCGTCCGCGCCAAAGCTGTCCACTACCGTCATCTTGTTTTGCGTGAGCGTACCCGTCTTATCCGAGCAGATAATTTGCGCGCAGCCGAGCGTTTCAACCGCCGTCAATTTACGAATAATGGCGTTGCGCTTGGACATATTGGTAACGCCGATGGAAAGTACGACGGTAACAACCGCTGCCAAGCCTTCGGGGATTGCCGCAACCGCAAGGGAAACGGCTATCATAAAGGCTTCGAGTGCGAAATCGAAGTTGAGACTGCCCGCGCGCAAAAGCTGTACGCCGAATACGACGATACTGATACCAAGCACGAGCCAGGTCAAAATTTTAGAAAGCTGGGCAAGCTTTCTTTGCAAAGGCGTTTTGCCTTCTTCCGCCTGCGCCAAAGCATCGGCGATTTTGCCCATTTCGGTGTCCATACCCGTAGCCGTAACAACGGCTACGCCGCGGCCGTACACAACCGTACTGCCCATATACACCATATTTTTTCTATCCCCCAAGGGAACGTCTTTTACCCCTTCCTTGGCAAAAATCACTTCGTCCGTCTTGGTAACGGGCAAGGATTCGCCCGTGAGCGCGGCTTCTTCGATTTTTAAGCTCGCGCATTCTAAAATACGTCCGTCCGCAGGCACAGCGTCACCTGCTTCCAACAAAACGACGTCGCCAACGACCAAATCTTCGCTGGGAACCAGACAAATCTTTCCGTCGCGGATAACCTTGGAAGTCGCCGCGGACATTTTTTGCAGGGCTTCGATGGCTTTTTCCGCTTTGCTTTCTTGGAAAACGCCCAAAACCGCATTGAGAATAACAACGGCAAGAATGATGATAGAATCGACAAATTCGCCGTGACCTGTCGAAATCTTTTCGTAAATCGCGAGCGCACCGCTGATAAACGCCGCTACGATGAGAATAATCGTCATCGGGTCGGCGAGCTGTTCCATAAATCGACGGATAATCGATTTTTTCTTGCCTTCAACAAGCTTGTTTTTGCCGTTTGCCGCAAGACGGTCAGCCGCTTTGTCCGCAGTTAAACCGAGCGTTTGCGAGCTTTCCAGTTCATCTAAAACCGCTTGCTTTTCTTTGCAATAGTCTTTCATGATTTCTCCTTGAATTTTATATTTATTTCATTTTTAACCAAGCTTTATACCCGTGCAAAATAAAAAACGAGCACGGAAGTTTTCCGTACTCGAATGATACCAGGGTATAAACTCTCGTACGGTGAAATACGATGAGTCTTGCAAATTAAGACAAGCCAGACGAAACGTCGGTGCTGTTGACTTGTCGCGTGGGAACGCTTGCTACTCCCTCAACAAGTATATTATATACCTTTTAGGGAAAATATGTCAAGCGTTTGAAAATAAATTTTTTGTGAAAACTGTTTTATAATAGAACGCGGAGCTATTAAGATAGCCCCGCGTTCGTATATCGTTTATAAACCTAATATTTGTTTTTTCTTCGCTTCAAATTCTTCTTGGGTGATAATACCATTATCAAGTAATTCTTTGTATTCTTTCAATTCTTGCGCCCCACTTTTCATAACGGGCGTAACCGTAGGCAAAACTGTTTGCGCCTGCTCCTTTTTCTCTTGTCTTTCAATCAATAATTTACGGATTTCTTCGTGGATTTCCCTTGCGTTTTTAATCAATAAGAATGCAATTTTTCCCGATGAAGTCGCAACGGCAATCCCTTTAAACCATTTTGAACCAACCGCCGATACGCTATCCAAAGGCAAGTCTACAACTCTACCAAAATACGTTTTCCCATAAACGCGCTTATCCGTCACCACAATTTCCATGCTTTTTGAGAGAAGAATAAAAATTACCCCAACAAGGAAAATAAGCATAGGCGGTATAAAAACGATAGCCCATATTAAATCCCCATTAAATAATAGATTATCTAATGCACAAACGAAAGCCGACCTATCACAGCCACCAGACCACCCCCAGCCATACTCAGTACAGGATCTATCATAATGTGCTTCCATCAGTTCTGAAAAATCGTCCATCCAACAAAATAGCAACAATAAAATCAAACCAACAAGCACCGAAGTTATCAAAAAGCCAAAAAAAATCTTTTTAACGCTATACCTATCACTTTTGATAATAATTTTTTCTTC
>JBGVRC010000074.1:0-3385 GCA_045128055.1 Candidatus Scatosoma sp.
TCGTAAACGACGTTCGCGTCGTTTATCGTAATCTTTACAATATCGTTTTCCGTAATGGACGCAGGAATTTGCATTTTTTCGTCCGAAGCCGTTTCAATCGTCATCCTACCGTCAATAGCAACTTCTTCTTTCGCAACGGTAACAAAGATACAAACGCTCAACGCTTCTCCGTCGTACGTCGCCGTACCCGTCAACGTTGCTTCGCCCGCCTTTTTCGCGATAATAACCCCGTTTTCCACCGTGATTGTATCTACGTCCGACGACGACCAAGCCACTTCCATCACCGTCGTTCCAGGCGCGCCGTTTTCCACAAGCAATACGTTGCCGATAGCTATTCTATCCGTTTGTTCAGAGCCAAGCGTCAAGCCAAGATTATAGCCGTTTTCAACGGGAGTAATCGCTTCGTTTTCAAAGCTAAGCCCGTACGTCATTTGATAGACGGTGACGGTGAATTCTTCACGCGTTTCATAGCCGCGCGCCGTCGTTACGACTTCATACGTAACCGAGCCTACGTTTACGCCCACAACGGATACGGAAGCCCCGTTTGCGGACGGTTGCAAGGTTGCAACCGACGCGTCCCCGCTTTTTACCGTCCACGTATACTGTAAATCGTATTCTTCGTTGTTAAGAATTTCGCCGTTGAACAAAACGTTGGCTTCCACAGAGCTCGTTTCGCCCTTGAACATCGCAAGCGAGCCCAACGAAAAGGCAATCGTGTGCGTATAAGGGGTTTTTTCTACGGTAAGCGTATGTTCCGCAAATACGTCCCCGATACTCGCCTTAATTACGACTTGCCCAGCTTTTAAAGCCGTCACCCAGCCATTTTCAACCGTAGCGACCGTCGGATCGGACGAAGTCCATACGACTTCGCCTTCAATCCCCGTTACGTTCGCTTTCAGCTCAACCGTTTCAAATTCAGCTACGCTTGCGCTACCGATAATCAAAATCTCCGCTTCCGAAACAGAGCTTTCACCTACGTCAGAAGAGCTTTCGCTGTCCATGCTTGCGCTGGTATTCGACGAATCCGCAGAATTGTCTTTTTTATTATCCCCGCAGCCCGCGCCAACAAGGGCAAGCGCCGTAATGAAAGATAAAACGAGCAATTTTATTTTTTTATTCATACATTTTCTCCTATATTTCTCATTCCTTATACAAAACGCAAACAAACCGCTTTGTTAAATAACGCCCCATTTAACATACCAAGACGTTAAGGCTACCCTTTCCGCGTAGTACTTCAAGCCGATCTCTTCACAGTCTTGATAGAAGGATTGACGTTCTTCTTGAATAGCGTCGTTTCTATAATACCCCGCGTAATATTCACAAATCATAAATCTGGGGAACATAGATTCGATTTTGATATGTTTTACCAACGTTTCGTAAAGCTCAGGGTCGGTATTTTTATACTTTTCAATCGCTCTATACGCTTGGTCGCAATACTCTAACCAATTTTGCACTTTTGCCAAGGGCCAATACTTGGCTTCTTCCGCACTCGTTCTTCGCTGCGTATAGAATACTTCGGGATAGGTTATTTCTAACTGCTGCATATGCCCTACGAGCGATTCGTAATATTCGCGCATAGGCTTTGCCGCGTCTTTAAAATAATTATCAAACCACTTATCCATCAGCGTACCCGCATTTAAGTTCACGTCACGGGAAAGCGTCATATTCAAATAGGTTTTTAAGCCGCCAAAGCCCGTGCAAACGCTTTGGTTTTGCGCTTGATTAAATACGTATTGACAGCCGTTGTCCTTCAAGAAACGTAAGGTTTCCGCAATGGAGTCAAACGAGTTATAGGGCACGAGATAATGCACGAAGTTGGTGTCGTATATCCAGCCGTATAAACGTTCGGATAAAAGCGCCCACTTTTCAAAGGTTTGCGCGTATTGCTTATTTTCCACGTGATAGAAGGATTCTTCATACGTCGCGTCGATGGGCGCGTAGAATACGCCTACGTTTTCATTACACTTCAACCCGTTTTCATACGTCTTTTTATACGGAAGCTCTACTTCCACGCCATTTTTATTGATGACGTTTTTCATAACACCTTGTTCGTTTTCGCTGACGGAAGCTTTTATGATTTGATAATCGCCGTCCTTGCCTTTTACGGGAGCTTCACACGTTTCTCTATACGCGAAGAACAAAATGGTCAGCTCTCGCTTCGCCGTATTATTTTCAACGGCGCGTCTTTCCAATTCCGCTTGCACCAAATCGTCCAAATCGTTGGTAAAGAGCATATACGTCGCCGTCAACGCGCCGTATTCTTGCGTCATTAACGAGCAAATATCACATTCGCAATTCCCGTATTTATCTTCACGGGTAAAGGTGAGCGACGAAGCGTTGGGCTGTTCGTCCAACACTTTCATAACCCCTTCATACGCCGTTTGTAACATAGCGTCGTATTCCGCCTGATCGCCGTGCGCGGAATAGCAAAGCTGCGTAGGCTCGTTGTTGGAAATTTGCCCTGCGCTGGTTGCAAACCATTTCGGGTGATAATTTTCCGACTTGTTATCATTATACGTTTTGGGCGGTATGTAATTGAAGGAGTTATGACAGAAATTCCCGTCTATTATCGTAAAAATTTCTTCCGTAGTCATACCCGATCCCATACGCGCGGAGCGGGACATACCCCAGTTATTCACCAAGTCGAAATCGGGTTTTTCCACGATATTCAAATCGGGCAAGGTTGCCCCCGTTTTCGTATATACTATGGTGTCTTCGGAATACCATTCGTAACCCAACACTTCCCGTAAAAAGGACTGCGTAACCGTTTGGTAACCGTACAAGGTATTCACCTTCATAAAGACGGAGTTTCCCGCCGTTTTTATCATATAACCGCTATATCCCAAATTGACGTCCGTTTCCCAAGCAACGTTTGCCGCTTCTTCCAGCTTTTGATGGGCATACACGATATATTTCGCGTTCGCGTCGTAGGTTAAGGCTTTGTCCTGCAAAGCTTCTTCGTCAATTTGCATATTTTGGTCTGCGTCTACGTATACGCGGACTCTCGCGCCTGTACAGCGTTCGATTTGATTGACAAGGAAATCCGCCGCTTCCACCGCGCTTACTTCATTCGTGCCAAGTACCACTACGTAATCGGTCGTTCCGTTTACAATGAAAGGTCTGCCAACTTCCGTAACCGTCTTTTTATGCAAACGCTTTTCTTCGCTGACAAGATGCTGTTCAGGGTCGGTCGTTTCCACGCTGCCAACCTTCTCTGGCTCGCTACTCGACGAAGAACTTTCAAAAGACGAATCCACAGCGCTCTCTCCGCAAGCGAATAAACTCATACCTGCTAATAAAGACGCCAATAAAATTGCCGATATTTTTTTCTTCATTTTATCCCTCTCTTATTTTACGGTAACCGTATATTGCGCCACCGCTTGGT
>JBGVRC010000075.1:0-16810 GCA_045128055.1 Candidatus Scatosoma sp.
TAATAAGGGGAACGCAACCGCCACCAGCCGTTACCAAGACTCGAAGAACTGGTTGTCGTATAACAACCTTGACTTTGCGCATAATCGCTTGTCTTTCTAATACGCGCACTCTTAATTCCATTATCATCTGGGTCACTACTAAACCCATAATTAGGATTTGTCACTTCTTCTTCGCTTAACAAGAATATCTTATCGTTTGTGTTTGCGCAAGCATATTTATTCACTCCGCTGTTCCATTTTGCAGGCTTGCCGTACGGGTTTGTACTCTTTGCGCCGTTATCCACTTTCGTCACCTTAATAAGACTCTGCTGCAAGCTAGTAAACGCCGTTTTATAGAACGTTTCGTTCAGCCACTTCCGTATATTGCTTTCCGCATAATTGTTGGGGTATATGCTTACTCCGTTTATGGTACGGATTTCCGTGGAATTATGATAATATTCTTGACAATCTATTATACTGTTGCAAAGCAAGAAAGCTTCCCCGTTATTTTCTTCCAACACTATCCAATTTAATACTTCATAGGCAAACCAGTATACCGTACTCTTTATATATCCGTTGTCGTCTTGGTAAATATAACTCGTAACACTGCTATAACGCGTACTATACGGTCTGTAACTCGTAAAATATACTCCACGATAGATATTTCCACCATATACCACGTCTTGATACCACATATAATCAGTATCGTTACTACTGGAAATATAATACTTATACGAAGTCCAACCTTGGCTGTTGCTTGCCGTAGGTAAAGCACCTGCAGCCGAAGTCAACGCCGTAGTAAGTGTAACATCTGTCACTTTCGTTTGCGGATACGCCCCGAAGTTTATCGTCCCGTCCGACAATCTTTCGTAGGTTTCGGGAATTTCAGGTGTATCAGGTATCATCAATTCTCCATATTCTTGTCCACAAACGGTACATTTTGCCTGTTCCGTCGTTGTTGCCGTTCCGCCGTAGTGGTTTTCCTTACTTGTGCTGTCCACGTCTGCACACCATTTACATTCGTACCAATGCTGCACGTCATCGTACTTTAATTGGGTATATTCGTGCCCTTTAACACTGCCTTCGACTATTACGGTGTCCGTCTTACCGCAACCGTTTCCACAAATTGCTGTTTTCGTGCCATCCTCTTCACAGCTCGCATTTTCATCTAAAATATAATCCGTAAAGTTGTGTCCTTGACTGGGTATCTCTCTTGTTTCGTACTCGTCGCAATTTGCGCAATCACGGCGTTCCTCGCCTACCGTTTCACAGCCCGCAGGCGTAAATACGTACCAATCCCCCCAAACGCAAATATGTTCCTCCGAACTTTCTATCCATTCACTCGATTCAATTACTTCTTCCGAGTTTTCTACTTCTTCGCTTGATTCAAAAATTTCTTTAGAATATTCTATTTCTTCGGAAATCTCGCCCGCAATAGAACTATCCAAAACGGAGCAATCCGCAACCGAGCTGCTTTCCACCGAGTTTTCGCTGTTTTCGCCCCCACTCGTTGCACCGCTTTCTCCGCAGGCTGCGCCAAAGGACAATGCGCCCACACACAAAGTCGCCAAAAGCCAAGTTGCAATTTTTTTCTTTTGCATAAAACTACCTCCTAAAATTTTTCAATAAAAAAGTGTCGCTTCGCAAAACGAAACGACACCCGTAAAAATGCCCTTCTCGCTTTGCTGCGACACAATCAATTACTATAAAGTTTTTAAGAAAAGACTTTTTTGTAACGCGAAAAAGATACACTTCTACCCAAGAAGTATAACTTTCCTTAAAAACTTTTATTCGATTATGTCGCAACCATATTATACTACACCCTTTTCCCGTTTGTCAATAGTTTTTATAAAACTACGGTTACACAGCAAAAAAGAGCCTTATGGCTCTTTTTTATTTCCCGTAATACGCGCGCAGGTACATTTCCTTAATCTCCCGCACCAACGGGTATCTCGGGTTCGCGCCCGTGCACTGGTCGTCAAAGGCGTCGCGGCTCATTTCGTCCACGCTCTCCAAAAACTCTTTCTCCGTCGCTTTTTCCCCAAGCGCTTCCTTAATCGACTTCGGCAACCCCAAAATCTCCTGCAATTCTTCGATTTTTCTAATCAAAGCATAGGTCAATTCTTCGTCCGTATCCCCTAAAAGCCCCAAATTCTTCGCTACCTTGGCATACCGAGCCAAGCAATCGGGATAGGCGTACTGCGGGAAAGTCCCCATCTTTTCGGGCGTGGGCGCAGCGTTAAATTTCATCACTTCGACAAGCAACAAGGAGTTGGCAACCCCGTGCGGCAAATGCCACCTTGCGCCAAGCTTATGCGCCATTGAATGGCACACCCCTAAAAAGGCGTTGGCGAACGCCATACCCACCATCGTAGCCGCGTTTGCGACCTTTTCACGAGCCGCCAAATCCCGTCCCCCAAACGAAAATGCGCGGGGCAGGTACGCGATGAGCAGCGAAATCGCTTCGTAAGCAAGTGCGTTTGTATAATCGGACGCCACCACCGAAGCCACCGCTTCGATTGCGTGCGACAAAGCGTCAAACCCCGCGTTTGCCGTCAAGCTCGGCGGTATATCCAGCATCAACTCCACGTCGCAAACGGCAAAAGTCGGCATTAAGGCATAATCCGCGAGCGGGTATTTCGCCCCCGTCACTTCGTCCGTGATAACGGCAAAGGGGGTCACTTCGCTCCCCGTCCCCGCCGTCGTCGGCACGGCTACAAAAATCGCCCTTTTCCCCATTTTCGGGAACGGATACACACGCTTTCGTATATCCATAAACCGCATCGCCAAATCTTCAAACCGCGCGTCGGGGTTTTCGTACAGCACCCACATAACCTTCGCCGCGTCCATAGGCGAGCCGCCGCCCACCGCCACGATAACGTCGGGACAAAACGCCGCCATTCGCTTCGCGCCTTCCCGCGCGCAAGCCAAGGTCGGGTCGGGCGTCACTTCAAAAAATTCCGTACGCGCAATCCCCTGCTCGTCCAAAGCGCGCATAACCCCGCCAATTTTCCCGTTTTTATACAAAAACTCGTCCGTAACAATAAAGGCGCGCTTGCAATGATATTCATCGCCAAGCTCCTTCAACGCCGTACCCAAACACCCGCGCTTAAAATACACCTTTTCAGGCGCGCGAAACCAAAGCATATTCTCCCTGCGTTCGGCAACCGTTTTGACGTTAATAAGCTCGCTAATCCCCACGTTTTCGCAAACGCTGTTGCCGCCCCACGAACCGCAGCCAAGCGTCAACGACGGCGTCAAGCGGAAATTATACAAATCCCCGATACCGCCCTGTGCCGCAGGCGTGTTGACAAGAATACGGCAGGTTTTCATACGCTCGCAAAACGCCGAAAGCCGCTCTTTCGCCCCGCGCTCGTCAATATAAATCGCCGCCGTATGCCCAAAGCCGCCGCCCCGCACCAAAGCGTCCGCTTTATGCAGTCCGTCTTCAAAGCTCTCCGCCTTATACATAGCCAAAATCGGAGAAAGCTTTTCCTTGGCAAACGGCTCGTCGTCCCCCACGGACGAAACTTCCGCAACGAGAACTTTACAATCGTCAAACACCCGAAGCCCCGCCATTTCCGCTATTTTTTTGGCAGGCTGACCGACGATTTCCGCGTTTAACACACCCTTACCGAACGTCAATTCCCGCAGCTTGTCCGCGCCCGCTTCGTCCACGAAAAAACAGCCCTGCGCCTGCAACTCCGCCTTGAAATCGTCGTAAATCTCCTTATCGACGACCACCGCTTGCTCAGATGCGCATATCACCCCGTTGTCAAAGGTTTTCGAATGGATTATGGACGAAGCCGCCACCCGAAGATCCGCCGTTTTATCAATGACGGCAGGCGTATTACCCGCGCCCACGCCGATTGCAGGCTTCCCCGACGAGTACGCCGCGCGCACCATTTGCGGCCCGCCCGTCGCCAAGATAATATCCGATTGCTTCATCAATTCCGCCGACAAAGCCACCGACGGCGCGTCGATCCAGCCGATAATATTCGCAGGCGCGCCCGCCTTCACCGCCGCTTCCAAAACAATTTTCGCCGCGGCAATCGTGCACTTTTTCGCGCGCGGGTGCGGGGAAATAATCAACCCGTTGCGGGTTTTTAAACAAATCAAGCATTTAAAAATAGCCGTCGAAGTAGGATTTGTCGTCGGCACAACCGCCGCCGCAACCCCAATCGATTCGGCTATCCTAACGTAACCGTTCGCTTCGTCCCGCTCGATTACGCCGCAAGTCTTTTCATTTTTATATCGGTTGTAGATATATTCCGCGGCGTAGTGGTTTTTCAAGACCTTGTCTTCAAACACCCCCATGCCCGTTTCTTCCACAGCCATCTCCGCGAGCATAATTCTCGCGCCATTGGCAGCCGTAGCCGCCGCCCTAAAAATTTCGTCCACTTTTTCCTGGGGATAGGTAGAAAATTCCACCTGCGCCGCCCGCACTCTGTCCAATATCCCCTGCAAAAGCTCCTTTTCCCCTGGTTGCAACTTCTTTTCCGTCATACTTCTCCTTATTACGCCCGTCTAAAAAGCGCAACAAAGCGAAACGGACGTTATTTCACGTTCGTCTTGTACAGCTTCCCCGCAAGCATAGCCAACGAAGCCGCCAAATCTTCCGTCTTTAAGACAATGTCTTTGGGCACGCGCAAAGGCGCAGGCGCAAAATTCCAAATCGCTTGGATTCCCGCGTCCACCATTTCATTGAGCACTTCCTGCGCCGAATCCTTCGGCACGGTGATAATCCCGATACGGATTTTATGCTCGCTGACAAAATCTTTTAAGGCAGTCAAAGGCAAAATCTTTTTGCCCAAAACTTCCGTCCCAATCAGCTTTTCGGAAATATCAAACGCAGCAACGATATTCAAACCGTTGTTTTTAAAGCCTTCATAGCCCAAAAACGCCCTGCCAAGCCCACCCGCGCCGACGATAATGGCATCGGAAAGGCTGTCGTAGCCCAAAAACTTTTCAATATCCACAATAAGACGGCTGATAGCAAAGCCCAAACGGGGCCGACCCGCCTCGGACGACACCAAAGCCAGGTCTTTTCGTACAAGAACCGACGATACGGAAATATTTTGCGCAATAACCGTCGAAGAAATGTATTGCGCGCCCTTGGAACTTTCTTCCTGCAAAAAATGCAAATACAACGGCATTCTCGCCAAAGTCGCCTTGGAAATCACCCGTTCTTCGTTGGTAAAAGTCCTTGTTTTCATAGTAAAACTCCTTAAAAAGCTTGTATATGATTATTATAACAAAAATATCGATAAAAATCAAGCGATTGAAAAACTTTCCTATCCAAACAAAGCAAAAAAGAGCCTTTGGACTCTTTTTCGTTTTTATCGTTATACCGAGCGAAGCCGTCAGGCGCAGTCGAGTGTATCTCGCCCCCTGTCATACCGACCAAGGGAGTGTAACGACCGCGCGGAGCGTATCTCACCCCTAAACAAAATCCGCACACTTCCACAGTCGTCCATTATGTCATACCGACCGAGCGAAAGCGAGTGGAGCGTATCCCTTTCTCCAAATCCCCACGCCCACACAGTCGAACGCTTCCTTAAAAAACGCACGAAAAGATTGTAAGACTGCCTGCAAGCTCACGCTTGCCCGCACTTCTTCACTTTTCACTCTTACTTATTACTTAAAAAGCTCACGCTTTGTCACTCCACTTTCTTTTCCACGCACGAAGCGAGCCAATTCCCCGCCGTTTCCAAAACCAAAGCCACAACAAAGGTAACCATCACCAAGGCAAACAGCTTCGGCAAATCCAAATACCCTTGGGCTTCTTGCATCATTCCCCCCAAGCTTTTCGCGGTGTTGGCAATCACTTCCGCCGACACGACCAGCTTCAAAGCAAAGGAAAACGCCGCCGTCCCTTCGCGCGTCACGTAGGGCGCAGTCAAGGGCAAATACACCCTAAATATACTGTTTTTCAGCGTAACGCCGCACGCCTTGCCCACGTCAAGCAACTGTCTGTCTATCCCCGACAAAGCCGCCAAAATCGCCGTGTATAACATCGGGAACAAGGACAAAAACGCCACCGCGATAGGCGTACCGCCCGCCCCGAACCATATAATTAAAATCAAGCTCACCGCCAGCACGGGAAGCGAGCGCAAAGCCGCCACAATCGGCGCAAAAAATTTAGCAAATGCAGGCAGCAGGTACGCGATGACGGCAAAAATCGCCGCAAAGACAAAGGACAAAACAAAGGAAAAAAACACCCGCAAAAAGGTACGCAAAAACGCCTGCCAAAACCAAGCCTTGCCAAGCATTCCCCACGCTTTTTTCGCGCAATCGGACAAAGCAGGCACGACAAGGTCATTATCCACAACCAAGTACGCCGCCCACCAAACGAGCGCGAGAAAAGCGAACGCCGCCAAAATTTGCCCGCCGCCCTTCAACGCTCCGTATCCGATTTTTTTCCAATCCGACTTTTTCAAAACCTTACCCCGATATTAGCCTAACCAATAAAATTCTTGCGACGCCACGCTCGCGGAAGCAGGCGCAATTTCCACAAGCTCCGCCAAAAACTCGTCCACGCGCGTCATACAATCCTTCGTGCGCGCAAACGCAATCCCGCAACGGGAAATACAATCCTTCGTCAACGTTTGTTCTTTGAACACGGGCGTGCGTTCTTTGTCGTCAAAATGCCGCCAAATGGACAAATAAATATCCGTCGCGTCCGCCGTTTTCGCCCAATTTTGTTTCTGTTCTACCATCTGGACAAAGCCCGAAACCCACGCCCCGTTCTTCTCGATAAGGCTACGCTTCGCCACCATCACCGCTTGCGGATACCCGACCTGGTCGCTGGGTACGCCGTTGTAAAGAGCTTGCAAATCCCCCACCACACGGAAAGCCCCGCTCGCCGTCTTCATCGTTACGAACGGCTCCGCCGCCAAATAATACGGCAAATCGCCCGTGATTGCGTTGTTGTTCGCCAAAGCCTGCAAATTCACCTTGTCCGCCGCCGCTTCTACGCCGTCCTTCAATTCCTGCCAAGCCCCGCCGTTTCTGTTCACCGCCGCCTTCAAGGTAAGCCCGGGCACGTTCGCAATTTGCGCAAGCCCCACTGTCTTCCCTTGCAAAACGGACAAATCGTCCACTTCCGCTACGTCTTTGTTGGAAATAAAATACAAATTCCCTTGCGTCACCAAGCCAAGCATTTGATACGCGCTACCATCGCCAAGCTTTTTCGCCGCCAAATTGACGGGCAAAATGCAAACGTCGGCATTGTCCGCGGGGTCGTTTGCGGAAATTTTGGTGGCAATCGCACTTGAATCCACTACGCGATAGGTAATCCCATCTTCGGGTATATCCTTATGCATCACCCCCGCCAAAGCCAGCGCAGGCGCGCCATCGGGCATATACACGGTAACTTCCGCGCCTTTTTTATCCCCGCAACCGCCAAAACCAAGCGTACACGTAGCCGCCAAAGTTACCAAGCCAAGTGATAAAAATCTTTTTGTCTTTTTCATATCGTTCACCTTCGCGAGCAGGAATTTTTCCTATACTCGCCCATTTTTTTCTTTCATTATAGCACACCGACTTGCATTTTTCAAGAAAACAAACGCGAAAAAAACAGAAAAAACGGTTTTTTTATAAAAAACCGTCACCTGCGCCGTCGGGCATATATAAGCGAAACCAAGTAAGAAGTAATAAGTAAAAGTGAAAAAGTGCGGCTAATATAAAAAAGAGCCCCGAAAGGCTCTTTACGTTTTTCATTTTCCATTATTCGCCAAGATAAACCGCTTCGACGCGATGAATAGGCAAGCCACGTTCCACCCACTTGCTTTCATACTCCGTCACGATATTCCATTCGGGATTCCCGCCTTCGTGCAAATCATAGGTCACGTTTTCCAAAGCAAACCCGCACGCCTTATACTCTTCCAAGGAAAACTCGAAAAAATCCCTATCGTCCGTCTTTTGCAAAATACGCCCGCCTTTTTTAAGCAACTTCTTATACGCTTCCAAAAAATTCCTGTGCGTCAATCTCTGCGTAGCATACCCAAGTTTCGGCAAAGGTGTTGAAAAGTTTAAATATATCAAATCCAAGCTCCCTTCGGGGATATAGCAAGGCAAACACTCCGCGCGAATGTTCAAAAAACGGATATTTTCCACGCCTTCCTTTTTCACTTCTTCCATCGGCGTCAAAATCACGTTACTCATCTTTTCCAAAGCCAAATAATTGACGTTCGGCGTTTGCTTGGCAAGGGTAATCACAAACCCGCCCTTTCCGCAACCGATTTCAAGCGCAACGGGCAAATCCGCGCGGTCTTCTCCAAAAATTTGCTTAAAATCCAGCAAATTACGGTAATTTTCCGCCGCTTCCTTCATATTCAAAATCCCGTTCGCGCCTTTCGCGAGCAACAAATCCCCGCACGCTTCCATTCTTGCTTCAAAATTTCTCTTTTTTCTCATTCTCATCGACATAATTTCATCTCCGCCATGGTATAGGCAAATATTTTTCATCGCATACCTGCCCCGCCCATTTTTAAATCTTATTTTTTCACAAAAAAGCTTATTTTCTGCCCGTGCTTCCAAAACCGCCTTCGCCGCGCGCCGTGTCTTCCAACTCGTCCGCCTGCTCAAAGCTCGCCTTCAAAAAAGGCGCGATGACAAGCTGCGCGATCCTTTCCCCGGGCGCAACGCGTTGCTCCACGGCAGAATGATTATGCAAAGCCACCATCACTTCCCCGCGATAATCGGAATCCACTACGCCGACCTTATTCGCAGGCGCAAGCCCACGCTTGCACGCCAAACCGCTGCGCGCGTAAATCAAACCCGCGTACCCTACGGGAATTTCCATAGCCAGCCCCGTCTTGACAAACTTCGTTTCCCCAGGCGCAAACACAAGCTCTTCATCCGCCACCGCGTACAAATCCGCGCCCGCGGCAAACTCCGACCCATACGTAGGCAACACCGCTCTTTCATCCAATTTTTTCACAGAAATCTTAGGCATATTCTTCCCCTTTTTACGCAACGGTCAACGCAAACGCCTTTCCCATTGCTTATTTTCTCTACGACTATATCGCAAAGCCTTATCTATTATAACAAATCCCCAGCAAAAAAGCAAGAAGAAAAGCGAGTTTTTTTCAACCCGCCTTTCCTTTTTACGGTTCAGGAACTTCAATAGCCCCGTCGTTTCCTTCATATTCATAACGGAACACTTCGTACAAGGTATAATACATTTCCCCCAAATACGTAACGGCGTACTTGTCGTTTTGAAACGCCGAATATCTCGCCCAATTATCGGTGTATTCTTCGTCGTAATACGCCTTTACCTGCTTATAACGCTCGGTAAGCGACAACGAATAATCCAGCTTGTACGGACACAGAATCGCAAGCGACTCGTCCAGCTTCACGCTGTAATGCAAATACAACAATAGCCCTTCGCGAAGCTCGTTGATTTGATTTTCATAATCTTCCATAATACCAAGCTTCAAATCCCCCCACAAATCGGAATGAAATATCCCTTGGTCAATCAACTCCGCCCGCTTTTCCGACAAAGCCTTTTTCATCGCCGCGCCAAGCGCCTTCTTCTTTTTTTGCGCCGTGATTACCTGTTGCAACTGTCCCGCGCTCAAAATCGCAAGCTGCTCGTCGGTATAATCGATAATATCAATTTCCATCATATTCGTATCACCCCCCTTTCGTCACCGAGAAATCCGCCGCAACTTCCTGCACGCAAGCGTTTTTCCCAAGAACGAACGAAAAATAAAAGCTTTCGCCCAAAAGGCACGTATCCACGCTCGCCACGCCTTGATGAAAGGACAAAGCGTATTCCTTTTGACTTCCGTCAGCCGTCACGGTCATAGCAACCAAGCCCCGTCCACGTACGCGAAGCTTACGCAAAGTCTTTCGTCCGCTAACGCCAAAATCCGTCCGTTGCGTCACAAATCTCGCTTGCTCGGCAGTCGGCAATTCCGCATTCTCACGCAAAATACAAACGTAGCCGTCCGCTTGGCACAAAGCCACGCCGCCGCTATACGAAAGCCCTTCTCGCTCGCTTATGAAATACCCACTTTTTCCGTCCGCCGCAATCGCAACCGCCCGCGACAAACCGTCTATATCCACGTATTGCAAAATATACTTATCCCCGCAAACGGAAAAACGGCAAAGCTTCGCGTCCGCTTTCGGCGCAACGATCCCCGCGTTTTCCACACGGCTAAACTTCGATCCGTCAAAACGGTAAACCCCGTCCGCCGCCAAGAAAAAGATTGCGTTGCCACAAACGCCGACCGATGTCCCGTAAATCTCGCCGCCAACGTAATCAAGGTGCTGAACGTCAAAGCTCTCCACGTCCCCCGTCACGCGCATACGCGCTACGCCGTATTGATGAAAAACGTATACTTGGTTTTCAAAAACAACCATCGCGACGATTTCCCCAAAATGATAGGCAAGCTGAATCTTCCCGCCGCCCGCATTTTTCACGAAATAGGCAGGATAGGTCGGGTCGGAATAGGCGATAGCCCCATTTTGCAAAGCGAGAAATACTCTATCCTTACAAGCGCACATAGCGACCGTCGCCCCGGGAAAATCCATACATCTCCACCCCCCGTTTTCATAGACAAAATACTCTTCATCGCTCGATAATAACGCCATCGTCTTTCCCGACTCGTCCGCAATACAAACCATTTGCGAATAGGGCGAAGCCCCCAACTGATATACGTAGGTCTGCGTCGATTCATTATAACGATACAATTCCCCGCCTTCCAACAAACCAAAAAAGGTTGTGTCAGGCGAAGAATCCAACGCGCCCGAATTATCCACGATAAAAAAACGGCTCGCCTTCTCCTTCGACGGAATATTTTTCCTATTCTTTACATACCTTTCCACGCCAAGCCCCGCCGACAAAACGCCCTTTTGGTAGTCGCAGTTTATACTCTCCTGCGCCAAAAGCCGCTTCGCGCTTACCCCGGCGTCCGTACCGCAAAACTCGTTAAAAGCCACAGAGTACCGCTTTTGCTTCTTATCCAAAGGCTCTAATACAAAATCGCTCATCACACCCACCGCCTTGTAGGCATCGTTCCCGCTGCGTTCGGCGCGCTCGCAGACTCTTTTTCCTGCTCGGCTTCATCTTCCGTTTCCCCCGCAAACACCGCGTCCCTGTCCGCTTGGCATTTTTGTTCCCATTCCATAGCCGCCTGTATGCCTTCTTTATATTTTTTATCCCAAACGCTCGCTTCTTCCAAAAGCCCCAAGGCCGCAAGATACTCCGCCGCCATACCAAACGCCAACAGCCTTTCCGAAGCGGCAAATTGATAATCGCTTTCCCCGCTCATCGTCTTTTCCGTAGGCGCGTAAGCGTATCGCACGTTCACCACCGTCGCGTCCACTTCCAAATACGTAGCGAAAACCCGAAACTCTATTTCTTCACCAAACCCGTTTTCCACGCTCAAAATACGCGCTACGGGCGAAGAAAACTGCGTATAAAACACCTTGCCCGCTTGGGGGATATAGCTCTCCTTTTTCACGAGCGGCAAATAATCCAAAGCCAACTCGTTTTCCACAAAGTTAAAGCAATTTAACAGCAATTCGGCTTCCTTCGCCCCATTCTCGCCAACGCCGTTCAAATAGTCCGTCAAATCGCTCGCATTCCCCAAAAGCGAAGCCGCTTTCTTCATAATATTTTTTACTTTCATACCCACTCCTTATTTTCAAAAGCGCCCGCTTCGCCTTGCGGCGCGCGCGGGCGCTCCAAACCAATCGACGCACAGCGCCTTTCTACTCTGCGTTAGATTTCAGTAAACTTAATCATACCTTGCGCGGAAGGATTATCACACACCAATTCCGCATATTTAACAAGCGTAGCCGTATAGACAGGCTTGCCGGGCGTTTGTTTTAAAATCTTCCCGTCTTCCGTTTCCAACCACTGCCAATCGCAAAGCTGATGCAACTTAAAGAAATCGGTATTCAAAAGATACATCGTATTTTCAGGACAGAATCTATCCACCACAACGGGAATACCATAATAGTCAATGGCAGTCGTCCCATCTTCCATTTGTATCGTAGGCAAACGCGTACCGTAATCTCTTTGATTGAAAACCAAAGCGCGTTTCACGTCCGCAGAACAAAGAATCATATTCGGCTTATACCCGCTCGTCATCTCAATCGTATCGATTGCAAGCTGTAAGTTTTCGTCGCTAACGTAATCCGCGTCTTCGCGAACGTACGTTTTCATACCGGGCTCGGTTCTGTCCAAACCGTACAAGGCGTCGTCGCCAAAAATAGCGCTCAAACCGCACAACTCATGCCCATCAATCTCAACCCCGGGCAACACAAAGCAGACGCCCGCAAGCGTAGTCAAATCGGTATCATGTTGCAAGACGATACATTTCTTTATAACGTCCACAGCCGTAATTTTCACGTTCTTCACTCTTTGCGCGACGGATACGACGTCCACCATCATACCTGCGGTAAAGTTTTGCGGGTCGGTAACGTAAAAAGAATTTTCTTCATCTTCGTTCACGCTCGTAGCATGGCTCAAAATCCCGCTGCCGTTGCCAAACAACATTCTGCCGAAGTTATATTTCGCCGTATTGACAAGCGTTCGCATTTCATCGTTCAAAAGATTGACGAAAGCGCCGTCGCTGTTTGCCGACGCGCGAAGCGCCTTGTCCGAAATTTCAATCGTACCGTAAAAGTTTTTCAAAGGCACGACGATTTGATTATAAGAATTGCCGTTCGCAGTAGGAAGGTCGCCCGTTTCCGTACCCGCGCCGATCCCGTTGTTAAAACCGCAGGAAAGCACCTTTCTCACTTCTTTCCCCGTTACGTTCTCGCTCGTCTTTTCTACCTTCGCAAGAAAGGGATTGATTTTTGTATTCAACGTTTCCGTTATCGCGTCCAAATAAAACGATTTCAAAACGTTATCCGCATTGCTTAAAGTTACCATATTTTTTTCTCCTTTTATTTTGATATTTCGCCGCCTTTTTACACTTCAAACGGCTTTTTTAAATATTGCAGCGCATAATTCCCTGCGTCCGCAATCGATTTCGCCCTAATAGGCGGAGCGAGCATTGAGCCCACTCCCCCCGCGGTCAAGGGCGGCAGGTTTTTCCCAACGGAAGATAAGTATTCGCCGATAATTTTCAAGCGCACCTTCTCGTCTAAGCAAACTTTTTCATAAAGCTCGTCCGATGAAAGCGTTTCTCTTCCCCCTACGACGAACTGCCCCGCTTTGCTTGCCTGCAAAGCCGCCTTCACTCGTTCGCTTTCTTCCAAAGCCCCCGTTGTTTCAACCTTTTCCGCATTTTCCGCCGCGTTTACGGCGGCAACCAAGGGTTTGTCCTTTTCCAATTCCGTGTCCGCAAAGCCGTTTTCATTCGCAGACAAAGCAATTTCTTCCTGCGTTTCTCGGCTTTTTTCTTCCGCCTTGTCCTGCGTTTCCACGTTTTCGCTGCGTTTTCCAAGCCCGTTTACAAACTTATCAAACTCCTTCGCGGCGTTTCTTCTCGACTGCGCGTTCTTACGGAGCTTTTCCGCCCCCGAACTCTCCGAATCCGCAAAACCCGACTTCCATTTTTCCACTTCCTTTTCCAATTCCTTAATGCGCTGGCTTCTGCGGGTAAACTCCGCTTCCAACGCCCCGTACGCCCTTGCAAGGGCGTCTGCGTCCTTAAATTTTTTAGGCGCTGCCGAACCCAAAACAGGGCAACCGTCCTTTTCCATCATTCCCTTTGCCGCAATCACGGCTTGTTCCGCGCCCTTTTCTTCCACGCAAACGTTCTCCTTTTCCATATCTTTTTCTCCTTATTCCCCTTTTTTCATATTCTCGTGCGCCGCAATGTGCGCTTCAAAAAATTGCTTTATCTTTTTCTTATCCGCGGCTTTCTTGAACTCGGACGAAAGCAAGAATCGTACGTGCTCCGAAATATGCAAATCGTGCTCGTCATAGCTATCCGCTTCCACTTCCCCCGACTTCAAAGCCAAATTCTCTTCCTGCGCCTTGGCGATATGCAAAGCGGAAATATCCCGCGCGTTCTCATATCCCCCAAAGCCAAACGCGTCCAAAATCCGTTGCTTGTTCTCTTGCGAAATCTCCCCCTTCTCATTCGTCAAAAGCCCCGCTTCGTACAATCTCAAAAGCGTTTCCTTTCTCTCCGCGGGCGAGCTGTTCTCAATCGATTCAAACTGAATATCGTTCACTTCCAAATTCGAAGCGTTAAAATAATACACCTGCGTCTTTTTATTCTCCCCCGCAATCGTCATCAAGCGCGCCGTCCCCGCAAACTGCCTATACAGCCGCAAAATCTGTCTGCCGATTTCCTTCATAGCGCACTCCATACAAACCACGCTCGCCGCCAATCTCGCTTCGTCTTGCGCCAGCAAAAGCTGCAAACCCGTCGCGCTCGTCACCTTCACGTTCGTCGAATTTTGCGACAAATCGCTCACGCCGCTGATCATTGCAAACTCCTGCTCCAACCACTTCTCTTCGTCTTTAAATTCCGACGGAACAGAGCCGCAATCCAGCATTTCAGGTGCTTTCCCGCCCTGACGGTAGACAAGCACTTTCCCAGGCAACAACCCTTCTTCCGTCAAATCATCGGTATCCACCGACCCGTCTTCCACCGTCAATACCCCCATCGAAAGCCTGTTCAAAAACTCGTGCTTTCTGTTTCGCACCGCATTGTAAGCGCGTTGTACGGGAATCAAACGGTCGATAACCGAGCTGGCGAAAAACCCGCCGGGCAAACGCAAGCAATCCTGCTTTACAAAGGGGAAATTTCTTTCGCCGCGCTCCCCGTTTTTATAAGGCAACGGCCCTTCGTACAAAAGCCGCCCCGCCGCCACGATCTCCAACCTACCGTCTGGAAACGCGCCGCTGGGTTTTTCATAACGCTCCAACAAAATCACGCCGTTTTCCACCGTAGCGTAATGCATACCGCCCATCTCAACGCCCTGCTTGCCCGCCGACGGCTCGCTATATTTCATAATCCCCGAAATTTCCTGCCCTTTTATCGCTACGCCAAAGCGTTCAAAAACGTAGTCCGCCGTCACCGTTTGCGCGTGAATAATCGAGCGCACGCCGCTCAAATCTTCCACGTCCAAGCGGTCGGGAAAAATCTCGTAAGGGGGCGTTACCTGCACCTTGACTTCCCCTTCGTAGACAGGCGCGTTCGCTTCGTCCACGGCAACCTGTCTGCCCCCGTTTTCGTCCCAAACCACCTTATAAAACACGCTTCCGCAGGTTTCCGACCAAAGCAAAGCCCGCGACAAAATATTCGGCATATCGATACGCGTTTGCACGTATTCCAAAACCCCCGTAGCCAGCTTGGCTGCGTGTACGTCCCTATCTTCATCTGAAAAAGCGCGCACGCGCAGCTCAGGCTTCATCTTTTCCAGCTTGGCGATACGACAATCGACGGTGGGCGAAATATGATTAAACACCCTGCGCGACTGCCAATAAAACCGCTTGTCTTCTTCCACGATTTCCCCAAACGGCGAAAGGTCGCAATACTGATTCCCGCTGAAAAAATTGATATTCAGCGTCCACCCGTTTTCCACGCTTCGTCTTTCCTGCCGACGCGCTTCAAACTCCCTTTCAATCTCGTTCGCGCGTTTTCTTTTTCTATTCTCTTCCTGCGCTTCGCTGTCCGTAACTTGCATTTCTTCCATCTCTTATCTCCTTATTTTTTACGATTTTGTCTTCCGAACCACCCGTTTCAAAGGCTTCGGCCGCTTTTTCTTCTCCGCGCTCCCGCCTTCCGTATTCGCCTTCGCCGTCTTCGCCTTTTTCACCGTCTTTTTCGGCGTTTTTTTCTCCCCTTCTGCCGACAGAGCCGCCAAAAGCCGCTGTTTTTCTTCTTCCAGCTCCGTATCCGAAAGCTTGGAAATATCCCCTCCTCCGTCCGCAGACAGCAAAATTTGCACGGCTTTCAAATCAGGCGGAACGTCCTTTTTCGTCTTTTTCCGCTTGCTCAGCTTCAACTCCCCGTCCACTTCGGCATATTCTTCCGTCACTTCCGTCAGTTGATACCCAAGCGCCACCTTCATCAAGGCTTCCCCGATTTTTTCTTCCTTTTTCTCCACCGCATTCTCTCCTTTTTTACCGTTCATCGCGTACCTGCCCCCTTCTTTTTTAAAAATACGCCTTTCTTCTTAATTTCCGTATCCGTTTTTCCTTATCCAACTGAATACTCGTTTTCCCTTCGTTTGGCTGGGCTTTTTTCGGCTTCGTCATCAAGTAATACCGCATCTCGTCCAAGCTATGGTCGTCCGCCTTTTTCGGCAAATCTCCCGTGCCCCAATAATACCCCTTCAATTCCCGAATCAACTGCGTACAGCAGGAAAAAATGTAAATATTCGGCAACCCGTTTTTCTGGTTTAAATAGCTTTTCACCCGCGCGATTCCCGAAAACAAATCCTTTTCCACGTTCGGATTTACCAAAATCCCCCGCTCGTAAAAAAGCTCCACCACGCTTTTGACGCTCCCCAGCGTCCGCTGCTTCGCCGCGCTGTCAATTAGGGCGACGATACGCCCTTTGCTATCCGTATGCCAACCCAAGCTCTCGGAAATTTTCTTGATAGCGGCGGCGTGATAATCAATATCCCGCCCCGCTTCGTAATGCTCGGCAACCACGTACACGTTGTCGTCGAAATCCACCGCGTACCAATGCGCCGACAAGGGATTGTTCAAACCGGGGTCAATGGAAATCATATCTTGCCATTCCAAGGGCAGCTTAAACGGCTCGATGACGTGGATACGCTCGTCAAATTCGGGGTAAACAAGCCCCGCCGTATCCAACACAAACCGCCCGTACCGCCTTGCCTGCAAGCTTCTTTCGTCCATACTGCTTTCGATTGCCGCAATCTCCCCCGCGTCCAAATA
>JBGVRC010000076.1:0-2093 GCA_045128055.1 Candidatus Scatosoma sp.
CCCAGTGTGCAGGGATACCCGGCGGAAGTTGATTGCTCCGTGATACGCGGTTGGCTTGGGTGCCTTAAAGATAGCGGCTGGACGGTTACATATAACGGCAAAAGTTTTGACCTTCGTGTGCTTGCATGGATTGCAAATTGCGGGCGCCAAACGTTAAGCGTTGCGGAAGTTGCGGATGCAGCCGGAAAGCTAATTGCGGACCAAAATGCAAAATTTGGCAGACCAAAAACTTCGCCATGCTGGGACGTTAAATGGCGCGATATTGAAAAATTGCGCAAACAACATTTCGACGTTTTAAAGTGCTACACCGGGGAGCACTCCTTGAAGTGGTGGGAATTGCGCCGTGGCTGGTGTGTAAAGGAAAGTTCGGTGCCGTGGGATAAGCCTACCTTTACCGAAAAAGAATTGCTTGACGCCCGCCGCTATTGCCGACATGACGTTTACTGCACCGACCGGCTTTACATGGAAAAGAATTGCCAGGAACTAATCGAAGCGCGTCAATGGGTAATAGATAACGCGCCTTGCGAAGTTTTGCCGGACGTAACCGATGCGGAGCTTGCTGAAATTTATTGCTATGGCGACGGCGAAGTTGCTGATGAAATTGAAACCGCTTTTGAATTGGTGCCGTGGGACACGTTTAAGGTTCCCGAAGACTTTTTGTACAAAATGCAGCAAATAGCACGCCATGAAATTGAAAGTTTTGAATGGCGTGGCATTACATACGGCGCGGGCGGCGCACACTATGCAAAGCCGGGGCGCCACAAGGGAACTAAAATTTTTGACGTTGCCAGCCTTTATCCTCATATTATATGGTTTATTACAAAGTTAAAAACTCCGGAAGCGCTGGAGCGATATGTTGGTTGCATTTTAAAGCGTTTGGAAAACAAACGCAAAAAGGGAACGCCGGAATATAGCAAGAGCGCGGACAAGGGTTTAAAACTGGTGCTTAATAGCTTGAGCGGAAAGTTTGGGCAAAAGGGTTCCAAGGCATACGCGCCGGAACACCGCCTCGCAATGTGCATTATTGGGCAAACGCTAATCACTGAAGCGGCTTGTTACGCTTGCGGCGAAAACTTTGACAACCTTATTGAAATAAATACGGACTCCTTTGCAGTTGTTGGCGATGCACAAATTACACGCGCCCGCGAATATTGCGAAACAAAGCCTCACAAATTTACCTTTGAGGAAGATGATTTTGTGGACAGCTATTGGAAGGACGTGAACAATTACTTTGTTTACAAGTTTAGCGACACGGGTGCAATGGGGCTAAAGGAAGCGCACGGGGCGGTCGGCACAAACCTTGATGAAGACCATTCGGAAACCATTGTGACCGAAAGCCTTGCTTTGGCTTTGCGAATGGAACCGGGCGTGGAGCTTACCCTTGCGGAAATTAAGGACGCCGCGCCGCGCTTGACCGTTGAAAATTGCGTGGTTAAATATTCCAAGGCTGCAAGCGCCGTAAACGCCGCCATTGACGGCGAACAAATGCGCTTTAAACATTATTACTTTATGTGGGTGACGCCGGATTGCCCTAATTGCCATCATGTGCAGTTTGCCGCCGACAAAATTGACAAATACGGAACTATTGCGGTAAGAAATGGCGTTTACGGCTTTAGCCTTGAAGAGCTGAAGCAGTATGAGCAATATATTGACCCGGCGCAATATATGGAAGATTTGAAAAAACAACTTGCAGTATGGAGGCGCCCGGAAATGTTTGCCCCAGTGCGTGCGCGTAATGTGCCGGAGCACTGCAAAACATTCCATGAGGTGCAGCAAGCGGCGAGCGGCTTTTTTGCCATGCCCGACGATTTGTTTTAGCCAGCAACCCCGGCAAACTTGCCGGGGTTTTATGTAACTAACTTTTTACACAATTTGGCAAAAAATCAGTTGCCAATCTAGCAAACAAAAGCTATATTAAGGGCATAAGCAATTAACAATTAACAAGGAGCCCAATCATGGCAACAATCACCGAAAAAATCACAACAAAAAATTTTAGCCTTAACGGAAAGACCTTTAATTGCGAAGCAAAGGTTATCAGCGGTAAGCGCCGCTCTCACGGCGGCTGGAAGGCTTTCCGCTCCACGATTGGGCAT
>JBGVRC010000077.1:0-5285 GCA_045128055.1 Candidatus Scatosoma sp.
TATACGACAACCGCAACGAGTTATTCGGTAGCGGCTACTTCGGCAAATAACGGCTGGTGGTATTTCTATGCGATGGATAACGTTGGGAATGTGAGTAGCACGATGAGCGTTTATCTCGATACCGTTGCTCCCGTTGGGAAAGTAACGAATTCCGCTGACAGTACAATCGCAAACGGCGGTTATACTAATAAACCCATAAAGTATACGGCAACGGATACGGGCGGGATTTCGTATTATCAAGTAAAGAAACCGGGGACTACGACTTGGACGACGTATACCGCTGGTAGTGAACTTTCTGGGACGTATGGCTGGTACACTTTCCGAGCAGTAGACAAAGCGGGTAATATCTCGGAAGAATATCAAGTATACTACGACGCTTCCACGCCTACTGCATCTCTTTACGGCGGTACGACCAGCTACGCAAGCGGTTCTTTCGTGAACGCTCCGTATATTAAATACGTGGCAAGCGATAGTGGCTCTAATATTTCCGCGTGCTATGTGAGAATGCCCGGCGCAAGCTATTACACGACGTATGCAAGCGGCACTCAGCTCGCAACCGAAGGTAAATATTACTTCTATTCCGTAGATAAATCGGGTAACGTTTCCGCAACGGTGAATATTACGCTTGATAAAACGAAACCGACTGGAACTATCTATGGCGGAAGCGCAGTAATTACTAACGGTTCGGCAACCAATGCGGAGAGTATCCGTTTCGTGCCTTCTGACCAGTTCGGTTTGGCCTCGGTTTACGTAAAGCGTCCTAACGCAAGTGGCTATGTGAGTTATACGTCGGGAACAAGCTATACCACGGAAGGCGAATATTCGTTCTATGCAGTGGATAGAGCAGGAAACCGCTCGGATACGTACACGGTAACGCTCAATCGACAAATTCCCGCAGCTCAGCTCTACGTGGATGACGTCAAGATTGATAACAACAGTTACACGAACGGGTGGCATATTCGATTCGAGTGTGCAGAAACTTGTTACGTCAAGCTTCCCAACACGGAAGAGTTTGTTCCGTATATGTCGGGTGCTGAATATTACAGACTTGGTAAATACGTATTCTACGGTGTTGACGATGCAGGCAACAGCACAGGTTATTACACGATTGTAATCGATAAAACTCAAAAGCCTTTGGAGGTTCAAAACGTAACCGACGGCGAAACGAACGGCGACGTGGTACTCACTTGGACGGATGGAGATCCCAACGTATATGCGCCTATCAAGACCGTAACGATTAACGGCAAACCTTATACGAAAGGAACGCCTATCTATACGATTGACACTGGCGTTTATAAAGTCGTAGCGACGGATAGAGCAGGCAACGTATGGGAAACGGAATTCAAATCCACGAAGGTGAACGTTCTTACGAAAACGCTTCAACAGAAATATTATGAAGTGTACGATGAAAACGGCGATTATTATGCGTTCACAAGCTATGAAAGCGCGTATGCATTTGCGGTAGCAAGAGAGAACGGTTTGGTTCGCACGGGCGATTGGCATAACGAGGATTGGGATACTGGTATTGCGATGGACGCAATCGATGCGGTGAATGCAAAGAATGGCACGTACTTTATCTACAAGAAAGAGGGTAATGCCGAAGCGGAAGTAGCTTACTTTACGCAAGAAAGATTAAATGCCGTTATTGCTCAATACGCAAAACAAGGGATTAACTCCTATTTTTATTGGGAGAAGGAACCAGCAGCGCAAATTAGCGGCGAAAACCTTTATGAGTATTCCGACTCGAAAACCATTCTCGCTAAATCGATTGATTTCTGTGAAAACGTTGGTTGCAGAATCGATGGAGAAGTATACGTTGGTACGAGTTATGCTGTGGAAGGCAGACATAGCCTTGTAGCGTTTGACGAATGGGGCAATACTTGTGATTATACGTTAATCGTGGTAGGAAGTCCTACGGAAATTTACTATTCCGTTGGCGAAGGCAGTGCCAACCTTGTCGTATTCGATAGAACTTACTATTTCAAGAAAGGTATTGAGGTTTCTATTTCCGATGATTTAGATGCCTTTGCAATGTTCGTAGTATATGACCAAGACGAGAACTTGCTCGGTAAATTCCTTGCAACGGAAAAGTACGCTATTGAAGAAAGCGGTAGATATAGAGTTGTGGCAATCAACCATTACGGAATGTCGAAAGAATTCCAACTTGTCATCTCGTTGGATGCGCCCTCGGCAACTTTAACGGACAATGAAGTGGATAAGAAATTGGAAATTAAAATCGATGGAAGTATCGATGCTGATTCTCATATCCAAACGCTTGAAATCTATAAATCTCACGACAACGGCACGACCTGGACACTTGTAGCTTTAGACGACTATGGCAAACCTGTAGCGCTTGAATCTATGGAATATGCATTCCGTACGACGGCGCTTTATAAAGTCGTTTTGACGGATGAGTTTAGAACGGGTATCGATTCGATTATTTCGACGTTTGATTACGTGCAACCCGAACCTTTCGGCGAACTTGTGGGCGTTGAGAACGGCGGCTACACCAACGGTACGGCAAGCTTTACTTGGACGGATGAAGCGAAAGTGTCTTTGGAAAGAGGCGGCGGTTTGCTCAGAGAAACCTTGATGTATAAATCGGGCGAAGAAATCTCCGTTGACGGTATCTATGTTTTGACGTTTGAAAACTATGACGGTTATAAGATGATTTACACGTTCACGATTGACACCGTAGCGCCCGTAGTAGAAATGGAAGGCGCAACCGTTGGAGCGGCAACGAACAACAACGTTAGTCTTGCTATTTCCGAAGAAGGCTTGATTACCGAGCTTTTCAAAGACGGCGTATCTCTCGGCGCGTACGTTCCTGGTACGGTCATTACCGAAAGCGGTTCGTACGTATTGGTTGTAAAAGACCTTGCGGACAACAAAGTTGAGATTGCGTTTGTAATCGATAAAGAGGTGGATTATACCATTAACGTAAACGATAAAGGCTTGGCAAACAGCGTAACGATTACGGCGGGGGAAGAAGTAACGTATTCCTTGACGTCGGATGGCGTTGCAGTAGATTATGAACTTGGCAACATTTTGAATGCGGCAGGTAAGTATAACCTTGTCATTACCGACAATATCGGCAATACTTCTGAAATGTCCTTTGAAGTAGTGAAGTCGTTGCTTCCGAAATTCGAGCATAACTTTGATGATATGGAAGGTTTGGAAGAAGTGCTCGTAAACGGCGAGTTTAAGAGATTAAACTACGGCACGTTGGAACTTTTCGAAGATGGCGTTTATGAAGTCGGGGTGGTAGCGAACGGTCAAACTTATACGTTTAACTTAACGATTGACGGTACGAAACCTACTTTGAAACTCAACGGTGTGGAAAACGGGAAAACGACCGAAACGGGCGTAACCCTTTCCGATATTTCCGAAGAAGCGACGGTAGAAGTATTCTTGAACAACGAGCGCATGCTTCATACGGTAGGGGAAGAACTTACCCAAGAAGGTAGCTATCGTGTAGTGGTAACGGATACTTGCGGGAACTCTACGGAATACACTTTCAAAATCCAAGGCAGCCAAAAACCTGTGTATATCGCCTTTGCCATTATCGGCGTATTGGCGGTTGCAGGCATCGCAGTATTCGTGATTTTGAAGAAGCGTAAAAAAATCTAAAAAAGCCTGATTGCTCTTGCTGCGGGGAAAATTTTCTGTACAACTGACTTTGAATAAAAAACAAGTGTAAATGAAAATAATTTGATATAAAATATAAAAAAGTTTTCAAAAACGCTTGACAAATAAAAAGACGTATGGTAAAATTAGAACCGTAACAAGGGTAGGCGCCCAGGCTTTCAGTACATCGACAGGTGTTTGACTTATCCGAAAGATAGGGAACTGTTACGGCTCCAGCTTAGCTGTCCATAATGGCGCAAACTCAATAATAATTGAAGCCGAAAGGTTTTCAATAGTACAGAGTCGCTCGGGAACGACTAAAAGCCCGAACTACAGTATTATTGGACCTTTCGGCATTTTTATTTTCTAAACAAGGAGGAGATTATGACTAAGAAAAATAAGAATAAATTAAAAAGAGAGAAGATGAAGGGAGTTGCAAACGCTACCAAGTACTGTCCGTATTGCGGTGGCAAGATCGTCTTAAGAAGTGCTGACGGTATTTATAAAGATAATTCAAAGGGGGTTATGCTGTACGTTTGTTCGAATTATCCCGCTTGTGACGCGTACGTTCGTGTGCATGAGGGAACTACGAAACCTGTAGGAACGTTGGCGAATGGAAATTTAAGAAAACTTCGAAATACCGCTCATCATTATTTTAATAAATTGTACGAATCTGGCGTGATGACCAAAGACGAGGCGTATTCTTGGTTAGCGTATATGATATCTGCGCCAAAATCCCAAGCACATATTGGATATTTAGGCGAGTACTATTGCAACGTAGTTATTGAAGAGAGCAAAAAACTCTTGGCTTCTCGTAAAGCTTTAAAAGAAAGGAAAGCAGTATGAAAAGGTTAAAATGGCTGATATTGCCCGTTATAGTGTTTGGTTTAACATTTTGTTTGTTTCGATTTGTGTTAATTATTGGTTACGTTCCATCGGCATCAATGGAACCGACGTTAAAAGAAAAAAGTTATATCCTCGGAGTTCGAATCCATGGTGATTTGAAAGTCGGGGATATTATTATTTTTGAGCACGAAGGGAGTACCATGGTCAAGCGCATTGCTGCTGTTGGCGGTGAAACAATTGAAGCGGACGGAAAAATCTATACTGTACCTAAAGGCAGATTATTTGTTTTAGGCGATAATAAACAGAATTCTTTTGATTCTCGGTACTGGGAAGAACCTTTCGTGGATGAGGCGAACGTGATAGCAAAAGTAATTGGGAAATAGATTCCTAAATTTTTATTTTGTGTTTAATTTTTTTTTAAATTTCATATAATAAGTATTGACAAGGTAGGCAAATTGTGTTATAATATGACTACCAAAAGAAAGGAGATAAGCAAATGAGTGGAGTAATTTCGATTAGACCTTCCAAAGATATTAGAACGAATTATGCACAGATTTCCGAGTTGACGAGAAAAAATCCCGTTGCCATAACGGTAAACGGGAAAGAAGATACTGTTTTAATGAGTCACGAGGATTTTGTTGAACAAAAATTGTATGTTTCCGATTTAGAAGCAAGATTAGCTGTATATGCACATCTTGCTCAATCTGCTGACGATATTAAACTTGGCAGAGTTCAAGATGCCGCCAAAGCTTTTGATGATATTAAACAAGAATTGGCGGGCTTGAAGTTATGAGTTATACAGTAAAAATTAC
>JBGVRC010000078.1:0-13015 GCA_045128055.1 Candidatus Scatosoma sp.
AAGATGCGCTTGTACGGAAATCGGTTCGTCGTTTATAAACCAGTTTGCAAGGTCGATGGAGTGAATGGCTTGGTCAATAATAACGCCGCCGCCTTCTTTATCCCAAGTACCTTTCCAGTCGGAAAGAGAATAATATTCGTCAGGCTTGCACCAAGTCAACACAACGCGCGCGGACAATACTTTGCCAAGTTTACCGTTGATAATATTTTCTTTAATCAAACGGGACGTGTCGTTGAAACGGCATTGAAAAATAATGCCGTATTTTACGCCCATTTTTTCCGCAAGCGCTACGTTTTCCACCGCGTCTTCGTACTTGATACTCATTGGCTTTTCACACAAAACGTGGATACCGCGCTCCAAAGCGTATTTGGAAATAATCGGGTGCAAATAATGCGGCACGCAAACGTGAACAAGGTCAACGCCCCCGTTGTCGATTAAATCCTTATAATCGTAATACGCCTGCACGCCGTATTTCGCCGCCGCTTTGTCGGCGCGGTCTTTTTTAATATCACACACCCCGACAAGCGTAGCGTTTTGCAAATGATCGCACGAAGTTGCGTGCATCGTAAAGATGTTCCCGCAACCGATAATCCCTATTTTAAGCATTAAACGAAAGCTCCTTTAATAAGAATTCAAGTGAAGAAACACCGTTGCAAAGCGTTGCTTTTTCTACTTTCTCGCCTTTTGCCGCCTTATCGCAGAAGTAAAAGAGTTCGTTATAATAACCGCCCAAATCGGATACGTTACCGCCTTTATACGCTTCGCCAGCAAGTTCTTTCTTTTCAATCTTGATTTCGCTTGCGCCGTCCTTGGTATAAAGCATAAACTTGCCGTCTGCGTTTTCCACAACGGCATTTTCAAATACGACGCGGAAAGTAGCCGTGAACGGATAACTACCGGGCAAATCCCACGTTCCTTCTACGCCAACGACAAAATCATCGTACTGCATAACCGTATTCACGTAGGAATTTGTTTCCCCGTTTACGTTCTTCACAGAATAAAACTTCTTCGGCTCGCCAAACAAGGACAAAACGTAATCTACGTCGTGGATATGTAAATCTTGTCCTGCGCCGCCTGACAATTTGCTGTCAAGCAGCCAGTTTTTCCAGCCCCATTCGGGACGGGGGCTAAGACGGCGGAAGTTTGCGTTTACAACCTTACCGTATACGCCGCTTTCCACAATTTTTTTGAGTTCTACGTATTCGTCCCAGAAACGAATAACCTGTCCTACTTGTACCTGACAGCCCGTTTCCTTGCTCTTTTCTATCATCGCTTTGCCTTCTTCTACGGTCAATGCAACAGGTTTTTCTACAAATATGTATTTTACCTTTTCCATAGCGAGCATCGCGTATTCCGCGTGCAAATACGTGGGCAAACAAATATCGATAATATCCACGTTTGCATTCGCAATTAAGTCTTTCCCGTCACCGTAAATGGTAGCGTTCGTACCGACTGCAAGTTCTTCCGCTTTTTCTTTGCGAATATCTGCAAAAGCAACAAGTTCAACGCCTTCAATATTTTTGTAGCAGTTTGCGTGCATAGCGCCCATAAAACCGCAACCGATTAAACCAACTTTCAACATAATTATTTTCTCCCTAAAATTCTATCCATTGCATAAGACGTATTGTAAATGATAGCGTCCGTGTGATGCTTGTAATTCGGAATCATTTCCGCAGAAACCCAATCCGTATAGCCGATTTCATTCAACGCTTTTATCACTTCGGGATAATCCACGTCGCCCGCAAGCAAGTCTACGAAACCGTGCAAACCGCCCGCCTGCATACGGTAATCCTTAAAGTGAATCTTCTTGATGCGATCACCTAAAATTCTTACCCAGTCTTCGGGGTAACTGCAATACAGCGTGTTGCCGATATCCAAGTAGCTTCCTACGTATTTGCTACCAATTTTATCAATAAAATCACGCATTTCCATAGGGGAAAGCAAGAATTTATTCCAAACGTTTTCAAGCCCGATGCTTACTTGCAATGCTTCCGCATAAGATTTCAGCTCGTTTAAGCCTTCCAAAGCACGCTCGTACACTACGTCGTACGCAACCTTCTTTTCAGGCATAGAAAATTCTACGTTTACGACGCCGGGAACGACCAAAATGGTATCCGCGCCAAGAATTTTTGCAGCTTCCAACTGCTTTTTAATCATATCTTTTGCCTTTTGACGCATAGCAGGGTCATCGTCGCTCAAACGATAATCCCAGCAAAGCCCACAAGACAAACTATACAATGCCAAGCCTAAATCATCGGCAACTTTTTTTACTTCCTTAATTTCGCTTTCGGTAGAATGCATGGACAACTCGCCTTCACCGTTCAGCGCAAGCTCAACCCCTTCAAAACCCGCTTTTTTTGCAAGCGTAAGGCTGTCTTTTATCGTTCCTTGGGGAAATGACCAAATATTGATACCCTTCTTCATAATAAAACTCCTTGCTTTATTTTTAATGTAAACTTTCTTTTAATATCGAACGCGCATCTTAACACGCTGTCAAACCACGCGCCTATCGCGTGATATTTTTTCTATATTATTCGGGTTTTTTATCAAAATCCAAAGTCAAATCATAATCGCCAAGTTTATTTACCTTAAAGCCGTTTGCCTTGAATTCTTCGTAGTTGAATGCTTCGAGTTCGTCAATCGCGAGCTTGTGGAATTCGTAGAAGTTATGCCACCATTCCCAGCCCGAACCGAGTTCGTTGCCAAGGTAAGCATCCGCGATATCGCAAGCCGTTTGAGGCGCTACGTAGAACGCGCCCATCGCGAGTACGTTTACGCCGTTTCCCGTGATTGCTCTCGTTGCGGCAGGCAAGCTTTCTACTACACCAGCGTGAACGTGGGGGCATTTGCTTGCCGCAATGTGGATACCCATACCCGTACCGCAGAACAAAAGCGCTCTTTCATAGTTACCTTCGGAAATTTCCGCGCCAACGCGCAACCCTACGCGGTGGAACATCAAATCCGTATCGTTGGGGTCGCTGTCCTTTTTAACGCCCAAATCAAGAATTTTCCAGCCCTTTTTGGTATGGTGTTCTACCACCACTTCTTTCAAAGGGAAGCCTGCAAAGTCCGCGCCTACTACCAAATACTTGTCTTTTACTGTTTTCATAATCATTTTCTCCTTATATTGTTGTTAAAAAACTTTTTTCTTTTTTGCATAATATTATATAGCAACTCTCTTATGCGCACATAAATTGCAAAGTTATTTATTTTTTAAAAACTTATGATAATAGTACACGGGAAGCGCGCTCCAACCGTGGCACAAGCTCCCTGCGTCGCTAAAATCTTTATGGCCTTTTGCCGTTTCCCAAAACGTCGTTGCCCCTTTCGACAACATTGCGTAAGACGATTCGTCTAAGTCTTTCAAAACGTATTCTGCGTTGCTCTCGTCTATTTTCAAAAGCGCGTCATAACGGAAGATGGACATACTCAAAGTGCACTCGCATATATCTTCCGCGTTTTGTCCTTTCAAAATTTCTTCTATTCTTGTCGTATCCAAGCCTTCGGCTGCTCCGCAAAGCACGCAAAGCGCGTTTACAAGCGCGCTGTATTTGGCGTCTATTTCGGAAAACGTCTTAAACAAGCCGTCTTTTTCCACGAAAAACGTTTCTCTAATCCCAACGTTTACTTTGGCTTGCATTTCTCGTAAAGGCATCGCCTTTTCTGCTTTGCCAAGCATAGTAAGCAAATCGGCGTATTCCGCCAAAGCAAAGGAGAAGAACGCGGACAAGGGAGCTTCAAACCCCTTGGTGGGAGCGTAACCGTCTAACGTCGGCATCCATTCGTAAAAATTCCAACAAGGGGACGGGAAAGTAGGAAGCAAACCGCAGTCGGACAATTTGTCCGCAAAGGTTTTCATCAGCCCGTCTAAAAAACTCTCTTTCTCTTTTACAAACTCTTCGTCTTTGCTGTATTGCAAATATTCCTTAAACTGTGTAAACACAATCAAGTTAAAGCTTGGAATAGGCAAATCGCTGCCAGCAGGGAACACGATGCTAAGCAATCCGTCTTCTCTTACGCCTTTGGAAACAAGCTCCAAAGAAGCGCGCGGCATAGTATATTCTTCAAACGCATAATAACCGCAAAGCATTTGGTTGCGGCTGTCCATATTATAGAAGGACTGTTCTCTCCAAGGGCAATCTTCGTACGCTTCGTGCATACACAATTCCAAGGTGCGAACGGACGTTTCATAGATTTTATTGCGCAAGAAATCCCCCGCGTCAAATTTTACTTTGTTCAACGGGTATCTTAAAGGCGTAATACCAAATTTCGTAATCGAAAGCTCTTTCCCGCAAACGTATAAGGTAAGATATCGCAAACCAAAACGGCGGAAATCCCCCGAAAACGTTTGCTTGCCCGCCTTTGCTTTGTATTCCACACAAAAACTTCTTACGCCCAGCTCGGTGGAAACACGACCCGCCGCCAAATGTTCGCCGTAGCCGATATACAATTCCGTTTCCGCCGCCGCTTCTATCTCAAAGCATAAATTACCGACTTCTTCTTGTCCTAAATCAAAAGTCAAGTAAATTCCGTCGCAGTCTTCTTCCGTCCGCACGGCGTAGCCTTCGCCTTGTGGAGAAATCAATTCCTTAGCCGTTCGATAGGCTAAACCTGCGCGCATCATTTTTTGCGCCAACTTGTCCCCTGTCGTCCAATGGAAAACCCCTTGTTGTATGATTTCGCCTTGTAAAAAGGGCAGTTCATACAATTTTTGGTTGGGGCGGGCATACAGCCGCTCCACTTTAACGTCCGAAACAACGGCTTTGTTAAAGCCGTTGCTCCCATCTGTTAACCAATCGTCGTACGCTGTTGCGTCATAGCGATAATCATAGCCGAGCTGTGGCGTGATGGCGATTTCACGATAAGACACGTAGTCTTTCGAAAGACGGCAAAGCGTATTGTTACTGCTTGTCAAAACCACTTCCCCGTCACAAGAAACCGAAAAGTATAAGCCTGCTTTCTTGATTGCGTTGGTAAAGAATACGCCGCCCATATGCCAAGCGCAAATACAAAGTCTATTTTCCCCTGCTTTTACGTATTTTGATATATCCAGCGTATCCTTAACCTTATAATGCTCGTAATCGCGATATTGCCCGTAGCTTATCTTTTCACCGTTGAGATAAACGATGTAATCGCCGCTGACGGAAATATCCAAAACGTATTTCTTGCCTGTTTCCGCAAAGAAAAAGTCAAGAAAATCCACGTGCTCGTCTTTGTTATTATTTTGGTTTAACCAAATCCAATTTTCTTGCATCATACCGTATTATTTAAGAACAATAAGCGCTCCTTCGCCCATATCTAACGTTAAGGGAATACTCGTACCTACTACGTCCGCCGTTTCACCGCGTTGAATAACCGTATATCTATACGTGTCATCAAATTTCAAGAACGTTTCCGCCTTCTTGACACGGCTGTAATTTACAACGTACAACGCCGTACCGCCTTTGTAGTCAAAGCAACCGATGATACAATCGTCGCCCAAAACTTCTATCAATTCACGATACTTGTTTTCCGCAAAAACGGTGTCGTTCTTCGCGCCGTCGCTTACAGCGCATTTTCTCGCCGCTTCGCCGTGGATAATAACACCTTCGCTTGCCGTATGCATAAGATATTCGTCAACCGCTTGAACCTGCGTGTTCGCGCGTTTTGCATAATAGTACCAACGCGTTATATTACCGTTTGCGCCGATAAACCCGCAACGTTCATAATCGTACTTACCGCCTTCCGCATATGCGAAATGCAAGGGTTGTACAAGCGTGAAGTATTGAATGGCTTTCGCGCCGTACGCAAGCGCAAGGTTTACGTCAAAAAGAAGTTCCGCTTCGTTTTGATAAGGTTCAACCGACGGAATCCAAGCCGCCGCGTCGTTCCATTGACCGCCTGCCTGCAGCATTCGCCAACTGGGTAGATTTTTCTCTATACACAATTCTCTATAAAACGCCAACGCATCAAACAATTTAGTGATTCTCGCTTCAGAAGTGTTTACAGAATCAAACGGATAATACGTAGCTGAGAACATCGAAAACGGTGCTTGATTAAAATATTTATCCAAATATTGATTATAGGTGATTTCCGCAGTAGTATTGAATAAAGTACTCTTACCGCTCCATCTTCCAAGCGAGTTCCCGAAAAGCTCTAATCCGTAATTATTATCCATCTTGTTGTAGAATGCGTCCATTAACACCTCCAAAGTGTCAATTTCGTGCATGAATGGTTCGTCCTTTGCGTGAATACCTAACACGCACTTTCTCGTCCCATTTTTGGTCATATTATCTACAATTCTTTGCAACGTTTGTACGCCAGCCGTGGTTTTCAACGCCATATTCTCTACGGGATAAGGCGTTGTTTTTCCGCCAAGCTGATTTTCAATCCAGTCAGATTGCATAAAGTACCCGATATTGTTTGCTTCGCAAAGGTCGAGAATAGCATTTGCCGTCACGCCGCCGTCTTCGCCTATCCACATATCTTTGCCGTACACAATCATATTTACGCCCGCGTCTTTAATCAGCCTAAATGTTTCGTTTGTAAGCAGGTCGCCGCGTTCGTTGCCGTCCAAGCTACCGCCCGATACGTACGGACCGTAGAAACCGCCAATCGGCATAACGTCTTCACCGCCTAAATAATCAAACGTCAACGAAGCGTATTCCTTGGGCGTCCCTTTTACGGATTCTTTATACTGCATACCTTCCGTGTACAAAACTGCGTCGCTTTCAAAGTTCACGTTTCCGCCTTGCGAGCCGCTATTGCACGCAGAAAGCGCGCCTACGGCGAAGATGGTTGACAGTACAAGCGAAATCAACGATTTTATCTTTTTATTTTGCATAATCATTACCGTCTCTTTATTTTTTAAGTTTGTTATTCAACAAATCGGACGCGTCAGGCGTCGTCGTGTAGTTATAATCAGGAGTTTTTGCTACAACGTTGCTCTTGTATATAGGCGGATTTTTAATAATTTTTACCGCGTCGTTGTCCAAGTTGGTAATTTCAAAATTATCAATCGTCATATTGAGCACGCCTGCGTATTCGCTAAGCGGACCGCCGCCGTAAGAATAGATACGCACGTAACCCGTTTGCATCGTACCCAAATTATATTGATACTGCATCGTGTATTCCGCTTGGCTTGCAAGCTTGTAATATAACGTAATCACCCCGTCAACTACCGTAAATTTAAGGTTGACCGTTTCATTCCCGATATATTCGTCGTTCCAAAGGCTGAACGTCCCTTGCTCGATATCGCCTTTCATACTTTGGATATTGACTGCGCTGCCATTGTTCCAAAGCACGTATCTATCTTTGGTGCCGTTTGCAACTTCGCCCGTAAGATGGTTGGACGGATTGCTTAAAGAGTTTCCGGGTAAGCCTTCAAACTGTAAGAAAGTCGCTTGAATACGCTCGGAAGGCGGATCGTTGTAATTATCTACGCCGAAGCCAATCATAAACCAGTGGGAGATAAGTTTGAGAATATTTCCTTCCGCGTCCGTTTCGCCCTTGCGGTACAAATCTACAATATCAAACTTCAACTCGAAATTAGAATACTTTTCCTTGGTTGTAAAATATCCTTGTCCAACGTTTTTGAATACGAGTTTTCCGTCTTCAACAAAAATTTTAGAAGGCGAAATACCTGACGCTGTGGTTTCCGAATAGAACATATTTGCGTTGTACGAATTTTTATCAAACGTTTCGATATAATGGTCTACCGTTTCCGCAATATCGTACGTGTAAGCCGTAATATTGATATTAAAAACATCGAATATGTTTTTAACGTCCGTTGACTGCGAAACAAACGCAACGTAGCCTTCGGGCTCAACCGTAAGCGTTTTGCCTTTTAAAATGTCGATTACGCCAGCGTTTACGTTGCTCGTAACGGAAAGGTACACCTTTTTGTCCGCGCGCACTTCCATATTGACGGTAATTTCAGAATGAAGTGGAAGGATATTATAAGCATTTTTCGCCGCAACGACCGTCGGTACGCCTTCGGCTGTATATTCGTTCACTTCAATCGCAATACAGTTTTTATCGGCGTCATACGTAAAAGCCACCTCGCCCGAGCCTTCGCTGCCCAAACCGTTGCCCGCTTTCTTCAAACCAAATATAAACGCCGCTTTACCGCCGTCTGCAAGCTGCTTAAATTCAAACGTAAAGCTTGCGGAAAAGACGTCCTTTACGCCATACTCTTTCAAGTTGTAAATACGCGCCTTGGCAAGCAAGCGCGCCGTTCTTGACGTGGTTTCGTCAAAAACGACCTTGCTATCCTTCGCGTAAACGCCGCCGTCTATCTTAAAGTCACCGCCGTTAATATTTTCTCCGCTTACGGAAGCGGTACTTACAACGTAAACCTTGGAAGAGCCTGCGTCAACCGAAATAATATGATTTAAACCCGTCATGAAAAAGGCAAACACCGCAACCAAAAACGCCGCTATACATTTATATGTTTTGCCGTTTCTTGAAAACATTAGTTCCATTCCTCCCAGTTTTCATCAACCTTTTTAATAAGCGTATTCCAAACTTGTTCTGCGGTTCTTCTATCGTTTGCGTTTTGCGCCGAAAATTCCGCAGTATAGCCAACGCCTAACATTGTATCAAAGTTGGTGTTGTTGAAAATCGTAGCTTTGTTAATGGGAAGCACGATCGCTTTCATATCGTTGCTAAACTCTGCCTGCTGCTTACCCCAAGCAGTAAGCCAAGCAGTAAGCGAACCTGTGTCTAATTTCGACGCATCCGTAAAGTTAGCGCAGTTCATCGAACCTGTATATTGTAAGAAAGTGAGAAGTGCTTCGTCAGAATAGAAATATCTTAAAAATTCTTTTGCGCCGTCGATTGCATTAGAATATTTGGGAATGAACGTGTACGTTTCTGCCCCATTGTTGTACATATAGGATCTTGCTTCTTTTACACGGTCAAAGTCTGCCTGCGTAACTTCGTAGGAGTAGTTGTCGCTACGAAGCTTTGTGCTACCTTCGTCAATCGCGCGAATAAGCGCCGCAAGCTCGCCGTCGTCCCCTACCGATCCATCGGGCAATACGTCAATAATCGAGCTGATTACGGGCACTTTCATCATCTTTATGTTGGTATTCTTTGCAGATTCGCCCGATTCGTTCAACAACCAGCTACCGTTGGGCATCATAACCGCTTTGCCTTGCAAAAGCAGGGTTTGTACCTTGGTATGGTTGGTGTTGGTGGATTCAGGGTGAATGGAAGTGGGCGTAATAATAGATTCTGCAACCTTCAACGCTTGCCATCTACCGTCTTTCTTTTTCAGCATCTCCTTGTCAGGGCTTTCACCGCTTTCATTCTTCAACATCAAAAGGTTGTCATAATAATAATCCAACCCATCGTATTGCACCTGCCAAGCCGTCATAGAATAGTTCCAATAGCCGCTACCAGAATTGAAGAAAATCCAAGGCTTAACGTTTGCATTTTTCAAAGTGGGATCCGCTTCAAGGTCCATAGTAAGACTTTCCAGCTCGCCCGTGGTAACGGGAACTTCATAATCCGTACCGTTGAGAATATCCGCATTATAGGCGATACCGCACCAACCGCTTCCGTAGGAAAGGAAGGTGGTCGTGCCGTCTTGATTTTTAAGTCCCCTTAAAATTTCTTGATTGTACTTTTCGCCAATCGTTTTGCTTTCGCCGTCGGGAGTCATTTCAAGCACGCTATCCAACTTGATAAAATCATCCTTATACATCATCGAGCCTAACATAGTGAAATACAAATCATACGTATTGTCTTCCCCTAAGCCAAGCGTCGAAGTAATCGTCGTTGCGTCGGCATTATATTCAAGGTGCGCCGTATAAGTGCTTTGTCTTGCATTGAAATCATTTACGATTTTCTGCATAAATTCAAGGCCGTAACCCGACTTCCAATAATAAATTTGAATATCCGTCGTCGAGTTAGGCGCAGAGCTGCCACCGCCGCAACCAGCCGCGCCGAACGCCATCATACAAGCAAGCGTGCCCATCATAAGTCTTTTTGTATTTTTCATAACATTTTCTCCTTTAAATTGATAATTTTATTCTTTAATACCGCCAAGCGAAACGTTGCTCATCAACGCGCCGTTACACAAAATGAAGATAAGGAGCGGCGGTATCATAGAAACGAAACAAGCCGCGTATAAGATATTCATTTTGGAGTCGTACTTCATTTGCGTTTGGAACTGGTAAATACCTACGGAAAGCGTAGGAAGTTTCGGCAAATAGATAAGCGCGCTGGCATACGAGTTCCATTCGGCAAGCCACGCCAAAACGTATAAAGAGCCAACCATCGCGATGCTTTGGGGAAACATAATCAAGAAGAAGATTTGCCACTCGTTTGCGCCGTCAATCTCCGCTGCTTCTCCATAGCTCCACGACATACCCGAAAAGAATGCGTGCAAGTACAAGAAATTCATATTAAACCCGCCGATGGACGTAATAATCATTAAGCGGGTGTTCATAATCCCCATTTTGTAAAGAAGCTTATACATTGCCGTACCTGAGCCGTAGATAGGCAAGGTGATGACGATAATGACAATATTGTAGATAAGCTTTGAACCAGGGAAGGTGTATTTCGAGCAAACGTAGGCAAGCATCGTCGTCAACATAATGTTGATTGCGCAGCCAAGAATGGAGAAATACACGGAGTTGAACGTCATTGCAAGGAAGCCGCTGCCATTTGCGTTCAGTTCCGTAAATACGTCAAAATAATTCTTTATATGTATTGCCGAGAAACCAAACGGGTTGGTTGTCACTTCATCTGCGCCGCGAAGCCCCGAATAAAAACACCAAAATACCATATACGCATAGGTAAATGCAAAGGCGAAAAAGACGCAGAAAACGATAGAATATAAGATATATTCCGATACGGTTTTCTTATTCAAAGAACCCGATTTTTTAATCTTTAAGGTTTGTTCCATCTCTCCCCCCCCTTAATATTGCACTTCCGTAATACGGCTTGCAAGGAATTTACGGACGGTAAACGCCAACGTGCAAGATATCACCGTCAGCATAAGCCCCATTGCGGAAATTCGATACAAAGGTTTTGCCTGAGGATTGCTTGCCGCCAAGATGTGCATATACATCCAGTTGCTTACCGTTTGCGTACCGTAGCTACCGCCTGTCAAAAGGAAGACTGCGCCCGAAGATCCAAAGATGCCGCAAATGGTTAAGGTAAGCGTTAAAGCAAACGTCGGCCAAACAAGCGGCACGATAATCAACACCAATTCCTTTACCCAACCTACGCCGTCAAGCCTTGCCGATTCGATAAGCGAATCGGGAATACGTGAAAACGTACCGCCCCAAATGATAAGGTTTCCAGGGAAAGTCAACCAAATCATATGCAAAAAGACCATAGGGTTTGCGAAATTGGAGTCAATCAACGGATTATAGAGCGTATAATCCAAATTGCAAATCTTGGAAAGTAATCCGGGGAAGAATCCCGACGGCGACATCAATTCCGAAAAGAACATGGAAACGATAACGCTGGATACAATCGAAGGCAAATAAAATACTACTCTAAACGCCTTATAACCCCAAATTTTCTTATAAACGAAATAGGCGTTTATAATACCGATTGGATACATCACCATTTGTACGCCGAACGTCTTAAACGTGTTTACAAACGCTAATCTTAAATTATCGGTTTCTATGGTAGAGCCTTCTTTTATCTTTTCAAAAACCCATTGAAAATTTTCCCAGCCAGCCCAAACAAGCTTTCCCTTTTCGGGTTTTTGAAACGCCATAACAAACGCGTCTAAGTTTACGTAAACGTAAAACAATAAGAACGCAGCTACGGGCAAAATTACAAACGAGATGATAAACAATGCCCTTCTTATTTTTCGTTTCATCAAATCGCTGCTCATTCTTTTAGCAACGACGTTTTCTAATTGTTCTTGCACAAGTATGTCCACCTTTATTTTTGTTAGCGCGCGTCACAAAGCGACAGTGCGCCAATTTTTGCTTATTATTTACTGAATACAACCGTTACCGTTGTTTCCGTTATGTCGCCAAAATAGAAGCGAATATTATACGTTCCGTCTTCCGCCAACGCAATCGGGTCAAATTCAACGTTCCCAACTGCGCCGTATTGTTTTACAATAGCATCCGCAATATCCGTTCCGTTCAACGTTGCGTTGATATATCTCGCACTGGGCAATGCCACGTTAAACGTAACTTTGGTATAGCCTTGCGCCATCATTTCATTGATAAGCGTTGCATCAAAGTTAATAAAAGTATACGTATGATTTACCACATTCATGGTATATGTAATCGCTGCCGTATCCCCTTCATATACGGGTTCGCCTGCCGTTACAGAAACGCTTTCAAGAACGTCCGTGATTTGACCGTTTCCACTCGTAAACGCCGTTACGGGCGCAGGCGCTGCTACTGGCTTCGCAAAGATAGCCGTTACCTTTGTTTCCGTTACGTCGCCAAAAAAGAAGCGAATATTGTACGTTCCGTCTTCCGTCAATGCAATCGGATCAAATTCAACGCCTGCAACTGCGCCGTATTGTTTTACAATAGCATCCGCAATATCCGTTCCGTTCAACGCTGCGTTGATATATCTTGCGCTGGGCAATGCCACGCCAAACGTAACGCTGGTATAGCCTGCCGCCATCATTTCATTGATAATCGTAGAATCAAAATTGATAAAGGTATACGTATGATTTACCACGTTCATGGTATACGTAATTATTGCCGTGTTCCCTTCATAAACGGGTTCGCCTGCCGTTAAAGCAACGCTGTCAACAACGTCCGTAATAAGACCGTTCCCGCTAGTAAACGCCGTTACAGGTCCAGTCGTGGGTTCAGGATCGGGTTCAGAACCTTTCAAGTTAAAGCTAAGCAAGAAACAATCCATGGGATTTTCGGGAGCCCAAACCGTACCATAATTGTCTACGCAATAGATATCCAACTTCAAATCGCCCGAAAGAATCGCTTCGATATCGATATCGGCAATCGTTGCCGAAATATCATTTGTATTGCCCGTCGTTTGCGCTTCCATCCCTTGGGCAGACGCGGTCATATTCTTCGAAAAG